>NZ_VCKY01000129.1 GCF_005889735.1 Nonomuraea turkmeniaca | reverse complement strand
GGGGCCGCTTGCCACCTTCCCCGGCACCTCCCGGATCAGGCTGCCCCCAGCTTCACCGCCCTGCTGCGACAGGACAGCGGCGAAGGTCTCTCACCTCCACTCGATCAATCAGCGCCTCACGGCGCACGCGCCACAGGTGCCACCGATCTACCACCTGCCGAGGCTGCGGCGCCCCGGCGCGGGCGGCCTCGGCGTAGGCCTTGGCCCTGTCACGGCTGATGATCTCGATCTCAGGGTGGGTAGCCAGCCATGCGGCCACCGGATCGGCTTCTCGGCCCTGGAGTACTTCAATCGGACGTCGTGCCTCCAGGTCCACCACAATCGTGGCGTAGCTGGTGCGCTTGCGCAGCGAGAAATCATCGATCGCGACCACCCGGGCCGTCTCCACCTGCGGATCCGGCGCAGCCCGCACCAGCCGTAACAGCGTGTCCTTGGCCACCGGAAGCCCTAGCAGATGCGCCAGCCGGGCTCCAGCACGGGCGGCCAGGCGTACGGCGATGGCGCTCAGCATCGTCCGCAGCAGCCCGGTGAACCGCGCATGTGGACTGGTCAGCCCGGCTACCTGTTCAGCGAACGTCACCACCGGACAAGCAACGTTCAAACACTTGAACCGGCGCACCATCATCGCCAGCACCGTCGTGACCCCGCCCAACGCGGCATCGAACAGGCGGCGAACATAGCGACCGTGCACCCGGCCGGAGCTGGTTCCACAGCGCGGACAGATACCCTCCGCTGCGCGGACACGCACGTGCAGCGTGACCATGTCCACCGCGTGTTCGACGTTCTCGACGACGATCCCGGCCAGGTGCGGGAGAAGCTCTTCGACACACTTCGGACACGATCAACTACTGAACCGTTCCACGTCACAAGATCAGCGACAGAGCCAGTAGACGTGCAGAGATGATCAGCGCGTCAGTCGCAGTGACGAGTCGTTTGAACGGGAAGTCTTGCCCGGGGTGGTGCTGATCATTTTGGGAGCGGCTCCGAGGTGCTCCTCCCCGGCGATGCGCCCGTTTACGACTGGGCGGCCGCACTGGGTGGCCGGGACCCGAGATGGCGCGCGATCTCCTCCTCCCACGACTGCAGGAAGGTCGGATAGCGCTCGGCGAACTCGTGCAGAGGCCCCTGGCCCTCTGGCGTGAGTGCGGTCAGAGCGTACGTGACCCGTACCGTGCTGCCGCCCCGGCCATCCACGTCCACCTCGACGGTGACGGTCCCGGCCCGGGAACCGGGTGTGACCCTGGCGTACGAGACGCGCCGTCCTGGCTCGCGCTCGACCACCACCCAGATGGTCCGCTCGCTGTGCGCGCCGGTTTCGAAGACCGTGCCAGGGGCGGAGTCGTCATTGGTCTTCACCGGGAAACGGGGCTGCCACCCGGCCACCCACTGCTCCTCGCCGCGCGGTCTTCCTAGTTCCTATCTGGTGTCGAGCCTTCCTGCCCACAGGGCGGGCCGCAAGACTTTCCAATGTCACGGATCAACCAGCCGAAGTCAGGCCACCTCCACTCGGGTCCGTGCCACCAGGGCAAAGTAGCTCTACGTGAGCGCCGCTACGATGTGTGCTCGCAGAAATGACCAGTTGTGCGAGACCACCGAGCCCCACCCACTGGCCCGTATCGGCCCACGTCGCAGCTGCTGTCCGGCCCGTTGGCCGGGATCTATGGCCCCAACGGACTGGGCGCGATGCTGTTCGCGGTGCTGTTCGCGGTGCTGGCCGTGGCCGCCCAACTCGATCGCGACTATCCGCGACAAGACCGTCGAAGGCCGGCAGCCGCCGCCGCCCGCGGCAACCATGGCGGCCGTCCTCGCGTGATCGACGACGACATGCTCACCTTCGCCCTCGCGCTGCGCGACAAAGGCGTCCCCATCCCCGCCATCGCGGCCAAGCTCGCCATCACGACCAGGGGTAGCTGCCGCTACCTTGCGGCTCGCCGTAGCTGTGGTGCGACATGAGGTCGCTAGCGCTGCCCCGCTTGGGCCTCTTCTCCTTGCCGGCCATGCTCACCACCACACCGGAACTCCCGGCGAAGTCGATGGCCGCGCCTGACGTGCACGAGCGCCGCCGCCATACCGTCGCATATTTCCCGCTTGTTACGGCTTGACCGAGATTCACTGGCCGCACTAGCGTGTACGCCCATAAGAAAACCGGTTTTCCGCCGGCCGTTACCGGAGGAGTCGACTGACAGGGAGCTAATGTGGCAATACAGCGATCTATGCGGTGGGCGACTCCGCGTAACCGGCTCCTCGCAAGGCTTGCGCTTGCGATGAGTGTGGTGATGTTCGCGACCGCCTGCGGTGGCGGAAGCGGCGCGTCGGCCAATGAGGCGCGTGTCACGGTGTGGACGTGGAGCAACGAGGCCATGAACGCCTTCAAGAAGGCGGGCATCATCGAGGCGTTTGAAAGGGCTCACCCAGGCATCCACGTCGAGGTGGTAGCTCAGCTCGACAAGAACTACGAGACCCTGCTCACCACCGGACTCGCCGGATCCGAAAGCCCGGACATCGTGGCGCTGCGCTCCTATGGCGTCCTGTCCAGCTTCGCCGACAGCGGCAGCATCGTGCCACTCGACGACGTCGTCAAGGACTGGACCGGTTTCAGCAAGCCGGCGCTGGCGGGCGCTAAGGGCAAGGCGGACGGGAAGCTCTATGCCGTGCCGCAAGGCATCCAGACCGCGCAGGTGTACTACAACAAGAAGATCTTCGCCGAACTCGGCCTTGGGGTGCCCACAAGCTGGGACGAGTTCATCGCGGCCGCTCAGAAGATCAAGGATTCCGGTGTCGCCCCTGTCGTCATCCCGGGATCCGTGGCGGCACAGATCTCGCTGGCCGCCGAGGTTTTCGGCAACGCGCGGCGCGGAGCCGGCGATTTCGAGCAAGCCTTCATCGAGGGCAAGAAAACCCTCGCCGATCCAGACAACGTGGCCGCCGTCGGCTTGATGGAGCAGATCAAGCCGTACCTCGTCGACAACGTCACCTCGGTCACGCTAGACGAGGCGGTAACCCTGTTCGCGACCGGCCGGGCGGCCATGTTCCCGTCAGGCGCCTGGCAGGTCACCACGTTCGCGAACCTTGGTGCGGAGATCGATTACGGCACCTTCGACATGCCGGTCAACGCGGACTGGCCCGCGAAGGCGGTCACCGTCAGCTATGCCGACGGCGGGTGGGCCCTGGCCAAGCGCAGCACGCACCCCAAGGAGGCCGCCGTGCTGCTCAATTGGCTCGCCGGCGCCGAGTTCGCCAATCTGTACGCCAATGCCATGGGCACCATCCCCGCCCGGGACGGGGTGACGCTCAAGAACGCACAGCTGGCCGAGATGTACAAGCGCTACCAGTCCAAGCCGTCGACCTACCTCGGCGCGGCCTACCTGCGCTACGGCACGCCGTCGGGCACAGATCTCATGGGAGAACAGGTTCAGAAGATCTGGCTCGGTCAGACCACATCCGACCGTGCGGCCAAGAGCGTTCAGACCGGCGTCGACGCTTGGTTCCGTCCGGCCGACTTCCAGCACGGATAGGAGATCTGGTCCCGCTGCGTGTGACGCGCCCGGACCGGCCGGTGCGCTCGCTCGCCGGTCCGGGTTCCCGCCCATTCCAGGAGCCACCCCATGGCACAGAAGATCAAGTACGCCTCCAATGTGCAGCGTGCGCCGGCAGTCGTCGTCGTCCTGTTCATCCTTCCGGCGTTCGCGTTGTTCGCGGCCGTCCTGCTCTACCCGATGGCGAGCGCGCTGGGCTACTCGCTGTTCGAGTGGCGGGGCGGAGCGAATCTCGTGCGCTTCAACTGGTTCGAGAATTTCGTGGTCTTGTTCACCGAGCAGCCGTACGTCGAGCAGATGCCCCGCGCCTTCCTGCACAACATCGCGATCTTCGCGGGGACGCTCGTGCTGCAGAATTCCCTCGGGTTGTTCCTGGCGGTGCAACTGCACAAGCTCGGACGTATGCGCCGGCTGTTCCAGGTGCTCTACACGACCCCCTACCTGGTGAGTCCCCTCGTTGTGGGGTATCTGTGGACGTTGCTCCTCTCGCCCAGCTTCGGCCCGGTCAATGCCGCTCTCGAATGGCTCGGGCTCGAGTCGCTCGCGGTGTCGTGGCTTGGTGAGCCGACGACGGCCCTGCCGGTGCTCATCCTCGTGAGCGTGTGGCAGTGGATCGGGTTCCCGGTGCTGCTCTATGGCGCGGCGCTCGGGGCGATCCCGCCCGAGCTGAGCGATGCCGCGAGCGTCGACGGCGCCGACGGCTGGAGACGCTTCCGCCATGTCACGCTGCCCTTGCTCACCCCGGTGATCGGAACGGTGTCGATCCTCACCTTCATCGGTGGGATGGAGACGTTCACACTCCCGTACGCCTTCGGTGGCGCGACGGGCTCGCCAGCCGGCGCCACAGACGTGCTGAGCCTGCTCTTCTTCCGTGTCTCGTTCCAGTCGGGAGCGAGCAATGCGCTTGGCGTCTCCTCAGCGCTTGCGACGTTGCTCTTCCTGTTCATTCTGGGCGGTGCGCTCCTTGGCCGACGCATGATCCGCGCGCAGGAGGAGAGGCTTTCATGAACGACACGACACTCACGCTGGACTCTGTCGAACGTGCCCCCTCCGGGCCACCGGCCGCGGCTCGCAGTCGGCGGCGCAGGAGGAGCCCGCAGGCCGTGGTCATCACCACCGTACTTTGGCTGTATGCCGCGGTGTGCGTCCTGCCCCTGCTCACGATGATCTTCAACTCCTTCCGCACCCACTTGCAGATCGCGACCGATCCGTGGCCCCTTCCCACCGACCCGACGGTCGAGAACTATGTGAGCGCGTGGGCGGAGGCGTCCTTCGGCCGGTACGCGTTGAATTCGATCCTGATCACGGTCTGTTCGGTTGCGATCTCCACGGCCGTATCGCTGCCCGCGGCGTACGCCATAGCCAGATGGCGCTTCCGGGGTCGCGGCGCGTTGGAAGGGCTCTTCATGTCCGGGTTGCTCATCCCGTTCATGCTGGCCATCCTGCCGATGTTCTATCTGATGGACGGGCTGCGGCTCATCGATTCGCCACTGAGCCTCATCCTCATCTACTCGGCCAACGGCATCCCGTTCACCGTCTTCGTCCTCGTCTCGTTCTTCCGGCAGTTGCCCGGCGAACTGGAGGAGGCGGCCTTCCTCGACGGCGGCAACCACTTCACGGTCTTCCTCCGGATCATGGTGCCGCTCGTACGGCCGGCCATCGCGACGGTGGTGGTCTTCCGGTTCGTGCCGATCTGGAATGACTTCCTGATGCCGCTGGTCATGCTCCGTTCCCGCGACAACTACACGCTCGGCGTCGGGCTCACGACCTTCTTCGGCGAGTACCAGAACGACTGGGCATCGCTGTTCGCGGGGCTCGTCATCACGACGCTGCCCCTGCTCGTCCTGTTCATCCTCGCGACCCGGCAGATCATCCAGGGTCTTACCGCTGGTATCGGCAAGTAGCCGGCTCACTGCACAAAGGACATCGAAGATCCCCATGACGACACCAGCCGCGCACATCGAGAGTCAAGATGTCGCGACACTCATACGCGCCCAGCTCCCACTGCTGAACGGGGTCCGCCCCGTGGGTCATGTCGAGAATTCCCGGCCTACGGCCGCGATCTCCTCTTCCAGGCTCGGCATCGGTTTCGAGACCCTCGATCGCAGGATGTTCACCGCCGAGCAGGTGTATCCGCACCTGTCGCGGCTCGGGGCGAAATGGGCGCGTGTACAGACCGGCTGGGGCCGGTGCGAGACCGAGCCGGGCAGGTACGACTTCACCTGGCTCGACGGCATCGTGGACAATCTCGCCGCGGCCGGCGTCGAGACGATGTTCAGCGTCACCTTCGGCAATGCGCTGTACATGCCGGACGTCCCGCACGAGTCCGCGGTCGGCTACGTACCGATCTACTACGAGGGCGCGCTCTCTGCCTGGACGAGGTTCGTCCGCGCCCTGGCGAAACGCTATCGCGGCAGGGTGACGCACTGGGAGGTGTGGAACGAGCCGAACATCCCCCAGTTCTGGCAGCCTCGGCAGGTCAGCGGGCGCGACTACGCGCAGCTCGTCCGGGTTACCGCGCAGGCCGTGCGGGCCGAGATCCCGGATGCCACGATCATCGGAGGCGCCACATCGCTCGCCGATCCCGCCTTTCTCGTGGACGCGCTGCGGGGCGGGCTCGCGGAGTCGATCGACGCCTTCTCGTTCCACCCGTACCAGATGGTGCCGGAGCACAACCTGCAGAATATGCACGACGTGCTGCGCCGCATCCTTGACGAGCACTCACCAGGCAGGCGCATCGCCCTGTACCAGGGCGAGAACGGCTGTCCCTCGCAGCTCGCGGGCCACCATGACGACTGGCTCGGCATGTACACCATGGATCAGGTCGTGCAGGCGAAGTGGATCGCCCGTAGGTTCCTGGTCGACCTCAAAGTCGGCTTCGACAAGATCTTCTACTTCCACGCGGTCGATCTCGTAGAGCGTCCTTATCGCCAGGCCGGCGACCAGATCAACGAGCCGGTGATGATGGGCCTGATTCATGGAGGGAGCTACGAGCCGAAGTACTCGTTCGAGGTCGCGCGCCGGGTGTGCCACCTCTTCGACGACCGGACGCTACGTACCGAGCTCATGTGCCTGTTCACCGAGCGAGATCCCTCGTCACCGCAGCGGTCGACCCTCATGGCCGCGCCATATGTCGCCACGTTCGAGCGCGATGGCGCCCCTCTGTTCGTCTACTGGCTTGCCGAAGATCCGCAACAGCGGACGGCGCAGGCGACGATCGACGTCGAGCTGTGGTGGGACGAGCGGCTGAGCATGGACCATCCCGTCCTGCTCGACGTGCTCACCGGCGAGATCTACGCGGTCGAACAGCCGGCGGATTTCTTCCAGACGGACTGGCGCTCGCGCGGAACCAAGTACCGGCTTCCGCTGACGGACTATCCGCTCGTCTTCACCGATGCGTCGGTCGTCGCCGAGCTCGGCGCGAAGTGGCGGGACCGATGAAGCTGCGGTCGCTGACCACCTACATCTGCGACGCTTACCGCACCAACTGGGTCTTCGTGAAGCTTCAGACCGATGAGGGGATCGAGGGCTGGGGCGAGGCGACGCTCGAATATCGCGAGCACACGGTCGAGGCGGCACTGCGGGTGTTGGAGAACGGGCTGACCGGGCGGGGGCTCGGCAACATTCAGGGCTGGTGGCAGGACGCCTACCGTGACGCCTACTGGCGCGGTGGCCCTGTGCTGACGAGTGCGCTGTCAGCCATCGAGATGGCACTGTGGGACATCAAGGGCAAGGCACTGGGGGTGCCCGTCTACGACTTGCTCGGCGGCAAGCTGCGATCCTCCGTCGAGTGTTATGCCAACGGCTGGTTCGCCGGTGCCAAGCGCCCGGAAGAGTTTGCTGAAAAGGCACGGGAGACGGTCGAGTGGGGCTACCGCGCGCTCAAGTGGGATCCCTTCGGATCGGCGTTCCGGACCTTGTCGCCCTCGGCGTTGCGCACCGCGATGACAGTCGTCGAGGCCGTGGCCGAGGCGGTTGACGGCAAGGCCGACATCATCGTCGAGGCGCACGGCCGCTTCGAACTGCCGGCGGCGACGCAGATCGCCGGAGCCCTCGAGCAGATCGGAGTGTTGTGGCTGGAGGAGCCGCTCATCCCAGGAAACTTGGCGAACTACGCCGCGTTGAAGGAACGCACCTCGACACCGATCTCGCTTGGCGAGCGGCTCTACACACGCTGGGACTTCCGGGAGGTCTTCGACCGCCGCTGTGCCGACGTCGTGCAGCCGGACGTCTCCCACGTCGGCGGCATCTGGGAGGCGCGCACGATCGCATCGCTGGCCGAGCTGTGGCAGGTCTCCTTCGCCCCGCACAACCCCTCAGGCCCGGTCGCGAACGCGGCGACCCTGCAGCTCGCCGCCTGCACGCCCAACTTCACCTATCTGGAGACCATGGCGACCGACGTGCCGTGGCGTGCCGAGATCGCCTGCGAGGACGCGGACGTCACCAACGGTCTCGCCCGGATACCCGAGCGGCCTGGCCTGGGCGTACAAATCGACCCGGACGCGATCTCCCGGTACCCCTACGTCCGCCACGACCTGCGGCACTACTCCGGCGCCCTCACTGAGATCCGCCCCGACACCGAGGTAGCGCTGCACATGAGGGAGAGCCAATGAGCGCGGAAGCAGATCACGAGCCGTCGCGGATCGCCCTCGTCACGGGTGCGAGCCACAACCTCGGCCTGGCCATCGCCAGGCAACTCGCGTGCGATGGAGCCGCCGTCGTCGTCCACGGAATCGACGAGGCGGTCGCGGCCGCAGCGGCGGCCCGGATCGGCGCCGAGGTCCCGGACACTGAGATCCATTCGATCGGCTTCGACCTTTCCGACCCCCAAGCGATCGAGGCCGGCTTCGCCGTGCTAGCCGAACGCGGACTGGCGCCGGGAATCCTGATCAACAACGCTGCGCACCTGGGTGTCAGCGATGACGATGTGCTGGAGGAGGACCCGCGCTTCTTCCGCCAGGTGTTCGAAGTCAACGTCTTCGCCATGCACCTGTGCTCCGTACTCGCCGCCCGGCACATGGCGCGCGCCGGCCGAGGTGTGATCGTGAACATCTCCTCGCTCGCCGGGGAACGGGCCATTCACCGAAGGGCCGCCTACAACGCCAGCAAGGCAGCCGTCGACGGACTCACCCGCAGCATGGCGATCGACCTGGCACCGCTGGGCATCCGCGTCAACGCCATCGCTCCCGGCTATGTCTGGAGCAGCCGCTGGAACCTGCTCAGCGATGAGGAGACGGCGAACCGGCGAGCACGCATTCCGGCGGGCGAACCGACGGCACAGGAGGAGATCGCAAAGCTGGTCGGCTTCCTGGCCACCGATCACGCACCCACGCTCACCGGTGCCCGGATCGTCATCGACGGCGGCATCGATGCCCAGCAAACCCCGCTCTAGGCTAACCTTCGAAATGATCCGTCCGCCGGTCTGTGGAGGAGAAAGCCGGTGAAGGGAGTTCAGCCCGAACGGGTACGTCTCGTTGACATCGCCACCGCCGCCGAGGTGACCAAGAGCATCGTTTCGCGGGTGCTGAACGGCGACCCGACGGTGGCGGTACGTCCCGAGACACGTCAGCGAATCCTCCAACTGGCACAGGACCTTGGCTACCAGCCACACGCCGGCGCTCGTGCACTGGCGAAGTCGCGGACCATGGCGCTGGCTCTGATCGCACCCTCCATCGACAACCCTCCGTACATCACCATCGCGCGCGGCGCCTACCGCCGCGCCGCCGAGCACGGCTACCTGGCACTGCTCGCCGAAGACTTCGACGAGCAACCGGCCGAACGCTCGTTCATCAACGGCGGCCGCGTCGATGGGCTGCTCATGGGCTCCGCCGTTCCCGGCCATCCGCTCGTGGCGTACCTACGGGAATCGTCATTTCCCCATGTGTTCGTCAACCGCGCCGTCGCCGGCTCCGGGCGCAACGTCACCATGAATGTCGTGCGGGCCAGCGAGCTTGCCGTTGAGCATCTCGCCGACCTCGGGCATCGGCGTATCGCCCACCTGGCAGGCCCGGCGGAGGTGGAGGCGAGCTCGGACCGGCTCGCCGGGTTCGAGCGTGCGCTCAATGCACGGCATCTTCCGTCGCTCCCCGTGCTGTTCGGAGACTTCACCGAAGCGACGGGCTTCGCCTCCGCCGAGACCTTGCTCGGGGCGGAGCCGACCGCGATCTTCACCAGCTCGCCCGGTCAGGCGATCGGAGTCATCCGATTCCTGACCAACGTGGGCATCCGCGTCCCCGAGCAGATCTCGGTGATCGCCTATGGTGACTTCCCGGCGGCCGGCTTCAGCGTGCCCGCCGTTACCACGATCGCATTGCCCCTCCTGGAGCTGGGCGCCGCCGCCGTCGATGAGCTCGTCTCGCAACTCCACGGAACGCCCCCTCGCGACCTGGTGATCCCCCAGAAACCGCGCCTGCTCGTACGGGAGTCGACTGGACCAGCGCCCGCCTGAACGGAAGTGCGCCTGCCGGAGACCTCATCCACGCGGTTCAAGCGGCATTCGAGTATTCGCGGAGGACCCCTGTGGGTGCCGAAGATTGCGCCATCGCTCTGACCAAGCACTTCCATCGACTCTTCGGTCACCACCTGAGCGACCGCTCAAATGTGGTTGAGCAAACGCCTTATGTACTTGAGCGATTGCTCAAATCGGGGCACTGCCTGGAGTGCCCCGATGAGACTCGGCGCCAATCTGGAGTTCACCTTCAGCCTGGGCCTGGACCTATCGTGGTCGCGGACCGGCCGGGCGAATTAGGCGGCACGGATGCTCTCCGCAGGGCGCCGCCCCAGGTTGCTGAGGCGGTTCTCCTACCCATCGGCACCTTCCCAGTCGCCGGGACGATCAGGAGAGTCGGTGCCCCACATTCGGGTCTTTTGCACGATCGCAAAGTGTCCGTTCTCAGAGTTCTCGTGCAGAATGACAGACCTCTCGTTGGCAAAGGGGCCGTCCGGGGTGACCGAGCTCCACTCCGATTTCGTGCTTTGGTGAGGCGTCCAGGGGTGGTGCGGCTTCTTTCCCGGCGAGCTGTGGTGCGGCTCCAGCACCACCTCGATGGTTGCCGTGGCAGGGGCGGAGGCCAGGTCTCCGGCTCTGGCCACGGCGGTGTTGGTGATGGTCCGGCGGCAGTCGTCCCGCTTGCACGTCGTCTTGCCATCCGTGCGTTCCTGCACTGTGAACGTCCCCGTGCAGGTCGTGACGGCGCCCGGGTCCAGGGTCGTGGCCTGGCAACTGATGCCCTGTGCGTGGGTGTCCTCGATCCGCAGGTCGTTCACCGTGCTGCCTGAGTTGTTTCTGACCACGTAGCGATAGGTGACCGTGTCTCCTGGCTGGTACGGGCGCGAGTTATCGACGCTCTTGTCCAGTTCGAGCGGTCCCACGTCGTCGACTTCCGCGACCTGGATCGTGACCTGTGACTCCGGCGAGGTGACCTCGTTCGTATCCGCCATGCCGGTCGCGGTGGCGGTGTTGGTGATCGAGCCGCGTGCGGCGTCCTCGGGTGTGACGGTGTAGGAGCCGCGGCAGGTGATCGTGTCGCCGACGTCCAAGGTGGTCCGCGGGCAGGTGATCTCGTCGACCAGGTTGTCGTTCACGGCGAGGTCGGTGACGTTCATGTTGCCGCTATTGGTAACCCTGTATGCGTAGGGCACCGTGGTGCCCGCTGTCACCGGGTCGGGCAGCTGGGCGTTGTCGGAGATTCGCTTGACGAGGGTCAATTCCGGGCGCTCCGCGATCGGGCGGACGACGACGTTGCGGATCAGGTGCACGTCGGTGAACAGGCCGGTGGAGGCCGCGAACCCGAACTTGTACGTCGAGGGGACCGGCGTGGGCGCAGGCGTGGACAGCACCTGCTGCATGCCGTTGCCGTCGTTGAAGTCGATCGAGACGGTCAGCACGGGGTCCGGTGCGGGGGTGACCCGCACGTTCACCGTACGGCGCGACGGTTCGAGCAGTTGCTGCGCCTGCTGGGGGGTGACGTCGTCAGGTAGCGTCGTCGTGGGGCCATGGAGCTCGCCCGGCAACGTCGAGGGCCACGGCCCCGTGGTGGTGAAGTTGCTCGTGGTGGCAGTCCGGAAGCAGTAGCCTTCCGTTCCGTTCCCCGGCCCGCGCACCGTCACCATGTTGGCGCCCGGAGCCGGAATGCGGAATTGTGTACCGGCGGGTGAACGCTCGGCGCAGCCGAGGCCTCGCTGCTCCCAGTCCCCGAAGTAGTTGCCGAGGACGTCCAGGCCGACGCCGACGTAGCCCTGGTTGACTCCGGGCTCGAACGCGTTCGCGGGATTGTCGTCGGGCAGTTTCTGCGCGTAGCCGAGGCTGCCGCCGAAGGCGCCCGGCCGGGTGAGCGTGGCGGCGCCGTCGATGAGGAAGAAGGAGATGCCGTCGGCCGGTACTTGGGAGGTGCTGCCGTACTGCCACTGTTCGAAGGTCACCGCCAGGCCCTGCTCGGCCGGGATCGCCTCCCCGTACAGGACGGCTCCCGCCTGGTCGTTGTCGGCGCTGGTCAGCTGGAGGTAGCCGTACGGCGCCGCTCCGGTCGGCGGTACGGGCCCCGCGGCGTCCTGCGGGCATCCTGTGAGGGCGTGGCCGCCCGGCCCGGCAGGGGCGGCTGCCGGCGCCCCGGTCAGGCAGGCGGATCCCACGGCCAGGAACTGCGGAATCGCGGTGGCCCCGGTGAAGTCCTCCTCGACCAGCGGCACTGGCTGCGCCGCGGCCGGCTGGGCCGGTAGCAGTGCGGCCGCCAACATGCCCAGAAGCGCCACGCCGGACATGGCCCACTGTTTCAGGCTGGGTTCGATGATTCTCGATCGAGAGATAGCAGATCGTGTCGTCACAGACACCCAACGTAGGCGCGTGCACTCACGTATTGATTGACCGACATGGCAAACGATTCACCATATGCCGGACCTGGACAAGGCGCCGGCGGCGAGCGTTCATTCTGCTACTTCTAGCGTTTGACGAGCGGATCAGGCCGTGTGGAAGGGCGCTTGATCCAAGCCATAGGGCTGTCCAGGCGGGGCATGAGGCCGCCGACCAGCAGGAGGCCCGCGCCATCAAGCGTTGGCAGGTTGTTTCCGCAGCGTCATGTTCGCGTAGATCCTTCCGTCGTGAACGTAGGCGCTCATGCACCGCCGATAGTGAAGGTGGGTGAGGATGGCGTCTGTCGTGCGACCTGTCCCATAAGGGCCGACAGCAAAGACACTGAGCTGCAGGTCAAGCAGCACGTTGATACCCGTCCCCGGACGGCAATGGCAGTCGGCCGCTGAACCGGCCCGTCACACGCGGCGCCGTCGGCTCCGAGATGAGGAACATGGCCGTTGGGATCGCCACGAGTGCGATCATCGCAGCCACGAGTAGGTAGGCTCCCTTCCATCCGAGGCCGGCGCCGCCGCTGATCAGCCACTGGAACACGGGCGAGAACACGGCGGCGGCCACGCCGGAGGCGAGGCCGCCGAGGGCGAATCCGATGCCCTTGTGCTGCGGCAGCCAGGTCGAGATCACCTTGAAGACGACAGCGAGACCTGCCATGAAGCCGAACGTGGACGCCAGGATCAGCACGACCGCCAGCACCGGCACGCTGGACCCGCATACCGGGATGAGGGCCGTCAGCGCGGCGTAGAGGGCAGCGGAGGGAATCGCGACCCTGCGTGCGCCCAGTCGATCCACCCAACGGCCCGCGAAGGGCAGGATGATCGGCCCGATCAGCAGTGGGAGGGTGACGAACACGAGAATGCCGTCGGACATGGCGGCACCTGTGTCCTTGGCGAACGACGGCGTTGCAGTCATCGAAGCACCATCACCTCCGCGCCGTGCACTGGACAGTACAGTACATGTTAGAGATGGAAAGATGAATAGGTCTCCTTACTGGGCGAGATCATTAACGGAAACTGTACTGTACTGTACAGTCCAGTTCATGTTGTAAGGCCGACCAGTGCGTCAGGGGCGGCGCGGCCGGCCCCGGCCATCGGCGATCGGGGCCAGGGGCCTTCCTTGGGGGATCGGTTCGCGGTCTCCTTCGCCTATTGAGTCTGGCGAATGCCCAGGATTTTGATCAACGGGTTTCTTGTTGATCGGATCGTTCATGGAGGATCCGACTCCCCCCGCGGAATCGCCGCGGCGCTCTGGCATAAAACTGCACTGCACTGTACGGTGCAGCCGTCTCGCGCCAGTCGCAGGAATGTGTTGTCAGTCACAATACTGGACGGTACAGTACGGAATCCGCTCCGCTCTCAGGTCCCTAAAGGAGCTTCGATGAAGAAATCGCAGTACACGGCCGTCGCCGGACTCGGCGTGGCCGCGCTCGCCCTTGCTGGTTGCACCGGCACCACAACGCCGTCCACGGGTGCCACGTCGAAAGCGGGTGCCACGATCGCGTTCTCCACGGTCTCGACCCAGATCCCGTTGATCACGTCGCTCTCCGACAAGGTGTCGGACTATCTCGGCGGCTCGGGCTACAAGGTCACCGTGCAGGACTCGGCATTCGACCCCGTGAAGCAGGGGCAACAGCTTGAGCAGGCGGCGAACTCCGGCTCCATCGCCGGCGCGTGGATCTTCCCGGTCGCGGCCGAGTCGCTCACCTCGACGCTGAAGATGTTCCAGTCGAAGAAGATCCCGGTCGTCGTGGACGGGGGCCCGTCTGACTTCGGTCTGCAAGGTGCTCAGCCCGGCATCGTCTTCGTGGCCTCGGACTTCAAGAAGTACGGCCAGACCATCGGCGACGAGGCGGCGAAGTGCGCCGTCAAGGCGGGCGCCACCCAAGCGCTGTCGCTCAGGGCATCCGAGACCGCAGCAGGGTCGGTCGCGGTGCGTGACTCGATTGGCGCGGCGTTCAGTGCCGGTGCCCCGGACACGCAGGTCGTCGGCACGGCCGTGGCCTCTGATCTCGCTTCGGCGCAGACCAAGGTCTCCCAGTTGCTCATCGCCCATCCGGACGCCTCGGTCGTCATCGCGGCGACCGACGAGACCGCGCTCGGCGCCGTCAACGCCTACGCCGCGGCCGGCAAGACCCCGGCGTGCATCATCGCCGGCGGTGGCGGCCCCGACCTCATGGCGGCCAAGCAGGCCGGTAAGGTCACTGCGGTCGTCGCCTGGGACTACGGCGCGGAGGCTGAGAAGGCCGGCGCCGACCTCATTCGCCTGCTCAGCGACCCCACGTCGGACGGCGGAGTGTTCACTACGCCGATCAACGTCACCAAGTAGGTGATCCGATCGTGACCATGACCGGATCCGTGCACCAGCTCTCGCGGAGCAAGAGACTTCCCGCCAAGGTTCGCGGACTCATCCTCGTCCGCGACCAGGGTCTCCTCATGCTCTGGATCGCCATCGTCATCTTGTTCGCCTACCTCGCGGCTCCGTACTTCTTCACCGTTGCCACGGGAATCGCGATGCTGAATTCGGCCTCAATAGCCTCGATTTACGCCGCAGGGCTCGCGGTCGGTGTGATGACCGGCGTATTCGATCTCTCCGTACCGGGCACGGCGGCTCTTGCGGGCGTCGTCACCGCTCTGCTCCTCAGGGCGGGAGTACCGGTCTGGGCGGCGATCCTCGCAGGCCTGCTCATCGGCGTCCTCGTCGGCATCGTGAACGCGCTGATCGTGATCAAGGGCTTCGACCCCCTCATCGTCACGATCGCCATGCTCTCGGTGCTGAGCGGGACATCGCTCATCCTCGCCGGCGGCAACAACGTGTCCGGACTTCAGGGTCTCACGTTCATGGGGACGCAGACCTATCTTTGGATACCGGCCCCCGTCTACATCGCGCTCGCTCTGTTCCTAGTGCTCACCGTCTTTCTGAAGACGACCCGGGCTGGCATGCGACTGCTCGCCGTCGGCGGCAACGCCGAGGCGGCACGCCGCGTCGGGATCCCCGTGAGCCGCTACCGGGTGCTCGGCTTTTCGATCTCCGCGCTGTGCGCCGCACTTGGCGGCATCGTCACCAGCGCTTATGTCACGACCGCGTCACCCGGAGCGAGCGTGAGCATCGTCTTCGACGGGATGACCGCGGTCGCGCTGGCCGGCATCCCCTTCATCGGCGGCCGCGGCAGCCTTCCACGGGTGGCCCTCGGCGCGATCGTGGTCGCGACGATCTCCACTGGCCTGCTCCTCACCGGTGTGCAGACGTACTGGTCGTCGATCGCCACCGGCGTTCTGCTCGTCGGGGGTCTCGCGCTCAATATGTGGACGAGTCGGACGGCGACCAATCTGCTGCTCACCGGGGATACAGGGAAGCGAGCCGTGGAATGAGGAACGAACGAGCATTCGAGCTCGAATCCATCACCGTGCACTACGGACACGCGCGAGCCCTTGAGGACGTCGATCTCCATGTGGCCGAAGGCGAGGTCGTCGCACTCCTCGGCGACAACGGCGCGGGTAAGTCCACCCTCTTGAAGGTGATGTCCGGCGCACATCGGCCAACCGCCGGCCGAATCCATGCGCATGGCGCCGAAGTGGATTTCAGATCACCCAAGGACGCTGCGGCCGCGGGCGTGCAGATGGTCTACCAGGACCTCGCTCTCGTCGACGCGATGGACATTGCCGCCAACCTGTCGCTCGGCCGAGAGCATGTGGTCAAGGGACCACTCGGCCGGCTCGGCGTCCTCGACCGCCGCAGGATGCGGAAGGAGTCGCAGGCAGAGCTCGACGCGCTCGGCGTGCGCACCGCTCCCATGACACGGCCGGTCGAGCTGCTCTCAGGGGGTCAGCGACAGGTGGTCGCGATCGCGCGGGCCGCCGCCCGCCTCGGCGAGCGGGGAGTCCTGCTCCTGGACGAACCGACCGCCGCGCTCGGGCACGAGCAGACCGAACTCGTCGAGGACCTCATCCGCGCACTTGCCGTGAAGGGAACCGCCATCGTGATCGTCACGCACAACCTGCCGCTCGCGATGGCCGTCTCGGATCGTGTCGTGGTCCTCAACCGGGGCCGGAAGGTCGGTGACATCGCGACGAGCCTCGCCGATCAGGATCGCGTCGTGAGCTGGATTACCGGTGCCGCCGTCCAAGGCGACTAGAAGACTGCTGGAATCCCGGGTTCTGGGCCCGCCGCTTACGCGGCGGGGCCTGGATTTTCAGCGGTCTTCCAGCCGAAGTGGCTTTGTGGGTGAGGGCCACGGCGATGATCGCCGATGTGGGTCCAGGCAGGGAGGGTTTGGCGGGCATCTGTCATGCTGAGTGCACTGTCGCGGGAGACCCAGTGAGGAGCGAACATGCCGAGCGCCCGTAGGCACGGGAAGGCCACCAAGCGGGACGCGATCCTCGGGGCGGCCGTCGAGCTGCTCCTCGCGGGCGGCTATGAGAACACCTCGATGGATGCCGTGGCGGCGGCGGCCGGCGTCTCCAAGACGACGGTCTACGCGCACTTCGCCGACAAGTCCGAGATCTTCGAGGCCGTCATGCGCAAGGCCTCGGCGGATTTCCGGGCGGATCTCGAGGCGGCGTTGCAGCGCGTGCGGGGTGACAACCCCGCCGACCGGATCGCGACCGCGCTCGTCGAGATCCTGAAGGCGGCCACCGCGCCGCAGTTCGTCGCCTACTTCCGCTTGCTCGTCACCGAGAGCGAGCGACGTGTCCAGCTCAACGAGGTCTTCGAGGACGCGCGGGTCTCCGGTCCGGACGTGGTCGGCGTGGTCGCGACGCTGCTCGAGGCCGAGGCGAAGGAGAGCGGGTACGAGATCGTCCACCCGGAGCGGTTCGCCACCATCCTGCTCCGCCTGGTGGTGTCGGGAACGCAACTGGATCTGCTCATCTCGGACTTCCGGCCGGATGCGGATCTCCTGGAGACGCACGTCCGTTTCGTCGTCCGGATGTTCCTCCAGGGGATTCGCCCTGGCCCCGGCGCGCGGCACGCGGAGCTTCCGACAGGTTATGACTACCCCTGGGGACCCGAACTGCAGCGCATGTGATCCCCTCCTGGAGCACCGCTGACCGCTGGGCGGACAGCCGTGAAATGCCGGCCTCAGGCGGGACCCGGTAGCCAGGGACAGGCGTAGGTCTCCGGTGGGCGCGGCGTCTCAGCGCCGTCCTCGCGGGGACGGATACTGTGCAGAAAGACGGATACCGTGCAGAAAGAGCGCCGTCACCCATTCCGCATGCGTCTGGAAGCGCCCGGTCATAGCGGATCTGGGGGCGCAGGAGCGAGTCCATCTTCAATGGAGCGCGTCGCGGTCCTCACCCTCGACCGCGACCATCAGCCGAGCCATCGGCCGGTTCTTCGCCGACCCGCCCGAATGGATCAAAGTGGTCGCCTTCATCAGCCACGACCTCGCCGTCGTGCGACACGTTGGATGCCCGTTCGGCTTCACAGAGATCAGCCGAAGTCGTTGACAAAATTGCACTGTACGGTACAGTCCGATGTTATCGAGTCCACATCGGAAACGTGACCGAAGTCGTGTGTGATGCCGGTTTTTCGCTGGTGCTCGGCGGATGGGTCCGCAGGCGTGAGGAGTTCTTCGATGCGCTGTCCCTGTCGGCGACAGCCGAGGCGACCGCGATGAAGCGCCTGGTCATCGACTTCGAAGCGGCACTCGCACGGCTGGTGTTGAGCCGTCAGGCCGAAGATCAGGTCGACCGCACCCTCGAAGAGTTCCTCGTCGAGGACTACGTCCAGCACGATCCGAACGTGCCCGGCAACGGGCGGGCAATCTTGGCTGGCCGGCCAACACCTAGATGAACACCAACGGTCGCAGCCCGGCAGTCGGCGCACTCCGAGCTGCGCCGCTGATGAGTGATTTGGGAGAGGCAAGATAAACCAGCCGGACGTCACAGAGGTCATGAACCCCGCCGCGCCGCACGTTCCGGAGCGAGAGTCGGAGTTCCTGAGCGAGACCGGGCGACGGATCCGGGACGAAATCAGGGATCTCATCCCGGTCCTCCGCGCGAACGCCGCGGAGGGCGAAAGGATCGGGGCGCTCACACCGGAGACGCTCAAGGCCGTGAGCGACGTGGGTGTCTTCAAGCTCACGCTTCCCGCCGAGTACGGTGGCACGGCTCTGGGCGCCCGGGACATCACCGAGATCGTCACGGCCCTGGGGAGCGGCGACGCCGCCGTCGGCTGGCTGGCGATCGTCGCCACCGCGACGCGGATGAGCCTCGCGTACCCCGAGCGGACAGTCGAAGAGGTGTTCCGGGATGCCAGGACCTGGGACGGGCCGATCATCATCGGCGCCTCGTTGCTGTCACCCGTGGTAGGTAAGGCGCGGAAGGTCGACGGCGGCTGGATGATCAGCGGCAAGTGGACCTTCGGGAGCGGATCGAGGCACGCGGCCTGGGCCACGGTCGGCGTCGAGTACACCTCCGAAGACGGAGGTCGGCGCCGCGCGATGGCGCTGATGCCGCGCGACGAGTTCCGGATACTCGACGACTGGCATGTGATGGGTCTGATGGGCACCTCCAGCAACAGCATCACGACTCTCGACGAGGAGGGATTCGTTCCCGAGCACCGGGTCTTCGACATGGCGGACGTCCCGCGCATGGTGGACACCTTGCGTGGCCGCTATGACGGCCTCGGGTTCAAGCTCGGAACGTTCGGGTCGATGCTGCTCACACCGACCATCTTCGCGGCGTTGGCGCTCGGGATGGCCGAGGGTTGTCTCGAGTGCTTCACGGAGCAGGCCAGGCATCGCAAGCCGTTCAACCTGCCCTACCCGACTGTCGCGGACATGCCGTCAGTCCAGGTGACCGCCGGCAAGGCGCGCGCGGCGATCAATGTCGCACGGGCGACGATCCACCAATACGCCGACGAACTGGACCGCCGCGCGCTACGCGACGAAGATTTCACCCCGTTCGACGAACCGAAGATCACGATGGACTTGGTCTTCACGATCCACATGCTGGCGCAGGCGATCGATGCGCTTCAGCTCGCGCTCGGCTCGTCGACGGTCGACCTGGCCAACCCGATTCAGCGGTTCGTCCGCGAGATCCGGGTTCTGGCGACGCATGGGGCGCTTCGGCTCGACCCGATGGCGGAGATCAACGGCCGGGAGATCCTGGGAACCGAGCCGTTCATGAAAATGTCCGGCTTCGAACCCCCGGCCGGGCGCTGACATGACCAGAAGGAGAAGGGGCATGTCACCACCCTTGCCACGCGCTTCTCGGCTCTGCTTGGCGATGGCCGCCATGGGGGCAGTGGTCATGACGAGCGCGTGTGGCTCCTCCGGCGGCGACGGGAGTTCGTCTTCGACAACCGTGTAGATCGGGCTCGATGCCGACCCGGCACCGTTCAGCTACATCCTCGGCACTCGCTTCGGGGATCTCCAGGACGGCGATCGTGTGATCGCCTGCCGGGAACTCGGCGTGCAGGGTGCAGTCGGATCAGCAGACCGCCCCTTGGAGGAACAGTGCTCCGTCGTCGCTCTCCCAGGTGACGGCGGAGAATCGGTCTCCTTCCTTCGCCGCGAGCGCGCGGCAGGTGTCCTGCCGGTCCTCGGCTAGCACACGGGAAGGGTCTCCAGGAGCCTGGTGAGTTCCGGCATGCCCCCTAAGGTGCCACTTGCGCGACCGGCGGCTCACCTGGCGACGTCTCCCGAGCAGATTCTTGACGACAAGCGTACTGAACCGTACAGTCCGATTTCACGCCCATCACTGTGGCGCAGGTTACTGCGTGAAGAAGGTCGCGATGTCCCACCCAGATCCGGATCTGGCCCCTCCCACCCCCGTCCTCGATTCCGGGGAAACCGGCACGCGTTCGCTGCGGACGTACCTCTCCTCCATGCGCATCTATCCCGCACAAGCGTGGAAGGCGGCGATCGCCTGCGTGCTCGCGATGGCGCTGAGCCCGGCCGCGCTCGTCGCCACCATCACCTTCCTCGTCGGGCCGATCTCCGCGGACTACGGCTGGTCCCGCGCCGAGACGCTGTCGGTCCTTTCGCTGCCGCTGCTCGCCGGTCCGCTGATGCTGCCGCTGGCCGGCCGCTGGACCGACCGGTGGGGCGCCCGGGCGGTCGCGATCCCGGCTATGTTGCTCTACGGGCTGACGACCGCCGCGGTCATGGCCGCCGGAGGGGACAGGCTCCTGCTGATCCTGCCTCTGCTGGGCTCCACGGTGTTCGGTTACTTCGCCACCATGGGCGTCGTCTACAAGGTCGTGTCCGCCTGGTTCACCGAACACCGCGGCATCGCCTTCTCCCTGCTGATCGGTGGCTCGTCGAGCCTGGCGGGCGCCGTCCTGGCCCCGCTGTGCGAGACGTCCATCGACGCCGTGGGCTGGCGTGGTACCTATCTCCTGCTGGGAGCGGCGATCCTGCTCATCGGTTTCCCCGCCCAGATCTTCCTGCTCTCCGAACCCGAGGAGGTCGTCCGGGCGCGCGGCACCGGCCGGGCCGGAGGCGCGGAGGAGCCCGCACCGGAGCTGCCCGGGGCGCCGATGGGGGTCGCGTTGCGCTCGCGCACGTGGATCTTCATCATGGCGATCCTCGGGCTGGGGGCAAGTTCGATCGTGAGCGTGCGGCAAAATGCCGTTCCCTTGTTCGGCGAGCGCGGCTACTCCGAAGATCTGGTGGCCTTCTCCCTCTCCGCGCTGTTGATCTCCTCGATCGTCGGGCAGATCGTCGCCGGGCTGGTGCTGGACCGTGCGCGCACCCCCGGACCGTCGTCGTCTTCGCCGCCTGCATCCCGGTGGGCCTGTTGATCATGATCGGCTCCCACGGCACGGCCTGGTCGCTGTTCCTGGCCATGTGCTTGCTGGGCCTGGTCACCGGAGCCGAGACCACGATCGGCCCTTACCTGCTCGGCCGCTACTTCGGCCTGCGGAACTTCGCGCAGCTCCAGGGCCTGACCTTGGGCCTCCTCACCCTCCCCGTCGCCGTGGTGCCCGTCATGGCGCAGGGGGCCGGTGAAAAGGCCGGGACCTACACCGGCGTCCTGGTGGGCCTGACGGCCGTGAGCCTGATCCTCACCGTCATGGCCTACTACCTGCCCCGTTACCCCTCGTCCGCGCCGATCACGGACACCGCTCCGGCCCTCGACTGACGGTCGGCACCCGACCGCCCTGGTCGCCGGTCACCGGCGACCAGGGCCGGGATTTCCGGCGGCCAGGGCGGGTCCCAGCTTCCAGCTGACGAACATGACGGGGAAGTTCCACGGGACGATCTGCCCGATGACGCCCAGCGGCTCCGGCACGACGTGGTCGAGGAAGCCCGGTTCGACCGGGACCACTGTGCTCTGGAATTTGTCGGCCATTCCGCCGAAGTAGCGGAACGTCGCGGCGGTGCGCTGGACGTCGAGCCCGAGGGTGTCCCGCACCAGGTGGGCCGGTGTCGCGGGTCTCCAGCAGCGCGAGATTCTCCGCGGCGGCCACGGCGCGGTCGACGTCCTCCTGCTTCGCCTCGGCGAAGCAGTCGAGCGCTCCCCGTGCCATCCCCAAGGCGATCACGATGTTCGCGAGTGACGCGCAGAGCAGCAGTGCCAGACCGCGCTGCGCGAAGCCGGCGCCTGTGTGGCGGTCGCGCACCGGCTGCAGCCGCAGCGGGACGTCGGCGAGGTCAATGAAGCGGTGCGCCGGGACGAACACCTCGTCCTGCACGCGAAGGCTGTTGCTGGCCGATCCCGACAGACCCATGACGTCCCAGTCGTTGAGAATCTCGTACTGCTCCCGGCGGAGCGCGACCATTCGTTATAGATGTAAAGATGAATAGGTCGGGAAAAAGGGAGCGCGAGGTTGCCCAGAGGCGCCGGCGTCAACCCAGTTGGGAGTGCGGGACGTTGATCTCGGCGACGCCGTGCACGATGCCGAAGTGGCTCAGTGGATAAGGAGGTGGCAGCCCTCTCAGGCGGAGACAGCCGACCTGTCGCCGTCGTCGAGCCGCCGGAAGCGGCTTCCGTGGAAGACCAGGGGCTCGGCCGACGGCAGCGCCCACAGGCGATCTATCTCCAGCAGGGCGATGGTGTGGTCGCCCGCCGGGAGTTCGGTGCGGAGCGTGCAGGTATACCAGGTGACCGCCCCGGGAAGGACTACCGCTCCTTCTCCGGTCGTCTCCCAGTGCACCTCGGCGAACCGGGCCTCCTCTGCACCTGCCAGCGCGCGGCACACCGCACCCTGCTGCTCGCCCAGGACACTCAGGCCCAGCCGTGGCAGCTGCCTGAGCTTCGGCCAGGTACGGGACGAGGTCTGAAGGCACACCGAGACGAGGGGCGGAGCCAGCGATACGGAGGTGAAGGAGCTCACCGCCATTCCGACGGGACGATCGTCCACCATTCCGCACACCGCGATCACCCCGCTCGGGTAACAGCCGAACGCTTCCCGCAGGGCCCGCGCGTCCGTTGGCGCCACTGGTGTGGGCCGCGGCTCGAGGCCGGAGCCCGAATTCTTGAGCCCACGGGGCCCGTGCTCATTGATCGACATGGTCATCACTTCCTTCTCCCTATGCGGCGGTCAGCTCAGCCCACCTGGGGCACGCCACCGGCGAACATGGGAAACGGTTCGAGTCCGAGGAGCGGGCGGCCGCTGAGCTCAGCTAACGGGTCGAAGCGGATCGCGCCATGGGTGGCCAGCACGCGCACGTCCCGCGCGAAGCGCTGGATCGGGTTCTTCAAGCTCACCGTGGAGGAGCCGATGGCGAGTTGGAGCTTGTCGATGGCGTCCGCGCACAGCCGCACCGCGTAGACGAGGTCCATCGTGATCTCGGACTCCTCGGCGCCCGTGAACTCGATCCCGGCCAGGGCGCGGCGGTCCACCTCGTCGGCATGGCCGAGGATGGTCGCCTCCACCGCGTTGATCATCGCGCGGGCCGTACCGGCGGCCACCTGGGTCGACGGCATGTCCGCCGGATCGTGTACTGCTCGCGGCTCAGCAGTGCCATCGCCCGGCCTGGCCGGCCTTCCGAGTCCTCGTAGGTCACGCCCACGGCCGCCGAGGCCGCGTGCTTGCAGCCGCTGCCGATCGCCCACTTCCCGGAAACCAGCCACCCGCCGTCCGCCCGGCGGGCCGATCCCACGCTTGTGGAGAACACGGAGGCACCGACGACCAGAGGACCGATCCAGGTGTCGATCTCCTTGAGGGGGTCGGAGAGGGCGGCCTGCTCATGAGGGCTCCTTCACAGCTCAACTGGACTGCACTGTTCAGTACAGTTGAACCGTACGGTAGGGTTCAGTGAAAGGTCAAGAGATGAGATGTGTACCGGCTCTGACCGTGGCCGGGGACTCGGCGAGGAGCGAGATGGCTGAACAGGAGCGTCCCCAGCGCGCGGGTGGGCGGAGCAAGCGGGGATCCATTCTCGACGCCGCCGTCGAGCTGTTCCTCGAATTCGGCTTCGATCAAACCTCGATGGATGCCGTGGCGGCGCAGGCCGGTGTCTCGAAGACGACCGTCTACGCCCACTTCGGCGACAAGTTGGAGCTGTTCCGTGCGGTGATCGCCCGCGGAGGAGCCTCCCTCGACTTCGATCTGGATCAGACGATGCTCGCCTCCGTCGACGATCCCCAGGAGAGGCTGGCGCGCATCGTCCTGAAGCTCCTCCAGGCCACGACCGCCCCGAACTATCTGGCCTTCATTCGCGTCCTGACTGTCGAGGCGGCCCGCCGCCCCGAGCTGACCGAGGCGATTCGGTCCCTCGGCGTACCCCATGTCGTCGATCTGGTGGCCGTGGCGCTCCGCGAGGATGCGCGGCAGCGCGGCTATGTCCTTCCCGACGTGGAGGCCTACGCCGGACTGTTCGTGCGCATGACGGTGGCCGCACCGCAGATGGACGCGCTGTTGGATCTGGAGGCCGACCGTGACCCGGTCCACTTCGAGGCGTACGCCCGGTGGGCGACGGCCATCTTCCTGCGGGGCCTGCGCGCCGGCGACCTGCCGGATGCCCCCGATTCTGCGATCAGTCAGGTCTTCCCCTGGCTGTCGCGGGCGAACTCCTGACACGTGCCGGGCGCGGGAGGCGAGACCTTCAGCGCCACGGCGTTCCTGAGCACTCCTGCGGGATGCTCCGACACCGCACGCTATGACCTCTGCGCTCTACCTCCGGGGCGGCATGCGGGCCTCTTGATCGATGGATTGCACTGGATCGTACAGTTCGTCAATCGGAGTCCACTCGGCGCCTTCAGGGAGCCACTGGCAGCACGAGACCGCCCCGTCCGCTCGTGACCGGTGCGGAGTGCACCACCGGACCGTGCCTCTGGGGTGCTACTTCGGTATGCGGGCCTTCGCTCAGATCCAGGGCATCACGCTGGGCATCGTCACCCTCGCCGGCATCGGACTCTTTCCGGTGCCGGCACAGGGAGCCGCGGAGAGCACAGGTGGATACACCGCGACGCTCATCGCGCTCACCGCCGGAGGCCTGATCGTCCTTGTCCTGTCGCTTCGCTCTTCCTGCCGCGCTATCCGAGTCCCGCCAAAGCCCGGACGTCAGCGAGCCGGAACCCGGCCGCGCCGATGACCGCATAGGGAACTTGTAACAGCTAGTAGGGCCACGCCGTGTGGCAAGCCGAGGGATCGGATGACCTCAGTCAGCTCGGGACGACGGACCGCCTCGGCGACCATGATTCGCAAGAAGGCCAGGAACTGCGGGGCCGCGCTCGGCCACGGCGTGGAAGAGCTCGACCTTGTCGCCGAAGTGGGCATCGACGGTCGTCTTGGAGACGCCGGCGCGGCCGGCCGCATCCATCGAGGTCCCATCGAATCCGCCGGCCAGGAACGGCTCGACCTCCGCGTCGAGTACGGCCTCTCGTTTGCCCTGGGACACCGTCCTGCGCGGCGCCGCCTGGTGGGCCTGCCCAGCCGTCTAGCTTGTCGTCACAACCCACCACCTCTTGACGTGATTTGGGCCCTACCGTATGGTTCAAATCGCACTGAACGGTACAGTCCAGTTGGCCGATATTGTCCGAGAGGGGAGGGGGCCGATGACCTTCCGGTGCCAACAGCAGGGTCTCGGCCAAGCCGCGAACCGCGCGCCAAGACTGGCGGCCACGCTGGACGCATCGACGCTGCGGGAGGCCTTCGGGAGCTTCCCTAGCGGAGTCACCGCCGTGTGCGGCGTGGTCGACGGTCGACCGCTCGGCATGGCGGTCAGTTCCTTCACCTCCGTGTCGCTTGAGCCGCCGATGGTGTCGGTCTGCCTGCAGCGCTCCTCCAAGACATGGGCACGGCTGCGGGGCTTGCCGTGGCTCGGGCTCAGTGTCCTGGCCGAGGACCAGGGGCCCTTGTGCCGAGCACTGGCCGGCCCCGAGCAGGACCGGTTCGCCGACTGTGCCTGGGAGGCCGGCGAGGACGGAGCGGTGTTTCTCCCCGGCGCCGTCACCTGGTACTCGTGCATCCTTCGCGGTGAGGTCCCCGCCGGCGATCACAACATCGCGCTGCTGGAAGTCGACCGCCTGTGGACCCAGTCGGCGACTGAGCCGCTGGTGTTTCATGGCAGCCGCTTCCGGCGGCTGGATGCCTCGCACACAAGAACCTGACGGGCTGTACGAGCCCGTCGCCTTCGTCAGTCATACGGCCCCGAGGCAGGTCTCTGCGCCGTTCAGTAAAACGAAATGCTTCCCATTCGATGAATGGCCTAGGAGGTCACCGATGAACCAGGCCGCCCCGGCCGCACCCCTTCCGCCGCCTCTGAACTTGCCTCCCGTGCCGATCGGTCGAATCGAATCGCCGTGGATCACGGATCGGGGTCGGGAGATCGAGGGGAAGGTGCGCGAGCTGCACTCGCTCATCCGCGAGGATGCCGAGGAGAGCGAGCGGATCGCCGCTCTGACGCCGCGCGTCCTCGAGGCGCTCGATGGCGCCGGTATCTACAAGATGACCCAGC
This sequence comes from Nonomuraea turkmeniaca, assembly GCF_005889735.1. Taxonomy (GTDB): domain Bacteria; phylum Actinomycetota; class Actinomycetes; order Streptosporangiales; family Streptosporangiaceae; genus Nonomuraea; species Nonomuraea turkmeniaca. Next base: position 4,523 of record NZ_VCKY01000129.1, on the reverse strand, counting down.
CGATCGAATGGGGCGGCTATGCCCTCGGCGCCCGCGATCTCGTCGAGATCATCAGCGCGCTTGGAGAGGCGGATGGTTCCGCGGGCTGGGCCGCGTTCGTCGGCGTCGGGATCAAGAACCTCCTCTGCCTCGAATCGGAGGCGATCGAGGAGGTGCGCATCGACACCGCCGGCTGGGTCGGCCCCGCGATCGTCGGCGCGAGTGTCTTCGCGACGAACGTCGGTCGCGGTCGCAAGGTCGACGGTGGCTGGGAGGTCACCGGGCGCTGGGCGTTCGGCAGCGGTTGCAAGCATGCGAAGTGGGCCCTCGTCGGCGTCGAGTACGACCCGTCCACTCACCCGGGCTCCGGTCGCGGAGTCGTCCTGCTCCAGCGGCCCCAGTACGAGATCCTCGACGACTGGAATGTCATGGGGCTGTCCGGCACCGGGAGCAACAGCCTCAGGGTTGCCGAACCGGTCTTCGTGCCCGGCCATCGGTTCCTCGACCTCGCCGAGTACCCGCTGCGCTTCCAGCACGTCCGGGACCACTACGCCGGTCCCGCATACCAGCAGCGCGGACTTGCCCTCCTCATCTCCGCCTCGCTGGCCGACATGGCGATCGCGCTCGGCATGGCCCGTGGCGCACTCAAGGAGTTCGGCATCCAGGCGGCTAAGCGCAAGCCATTCAGTCTCCCGTATCCCACTGTCGCTGACATGGCGAGCGCGCAGGTCGCCGCCGGCAAGGCGCTTGCCATGACGAATGTCGCGGCTACGACGATCGAGTCGGTCGCGGATCAACTCGACGCGCGCACCGCGGCCGGTCTCGACTTCTCGCCCGAGGAGGAAAGCGAGATCAGCCTCAATCTCGCCTGGGCCGCCAATATGTGCGAGGAGGCCATCAATCTTCTCCAGAAGACGATCGGGTCCTCGACGATGGCGCTCTCGAACCCGATCCAGCGCTTTGTCCGCGACGTCCGCGTCCTCACCTCCCACGGTGCGATCCGCGTCGACCCGCAGGCCGAGCAGAACGGTCGACGGGTCGTCGGGCTCGAGCCGTTCCCCATGTTCGGCGGTGCCGTACCCGAGCGCCGCGCAGAGCCCCAAAAGGAAGGACATCGCCCATGAGCGGATTCACGATAGTCAACGGCATCGCGGAGATCAGTGATCCTGCGATCTACGCCAACTGGCTCGACAACGAGGAGTTCAAGGCCGCGGTCGCGGCCGACCCATCGCCGGAGCGCACTGCGATCAAGCGGTTGCTCATCGAGTTCGAAGCCGACCTGTCCCGGATGGTCCGCGACAACGCGGTGCAGGAGCGGGTCGTCGAGGTGATGACGAAGTACATCGCCGAGGACTACATCCAGCGCGACCCGAACACGCCCGGCAACGGCCGCGACAACCTCATCGAGCACTTCCGGCGTGTGCCCATCGACGGTTCGACGCCGCCACCAGTGGTGGGCGTCATTCTCGACGGAGACGTCGCCTGCCTCATGATGCGCGAACTCGCACCCGATCCGGTCGTGCCCGGCGCGACGTACGAGTGGAACATCCTCACGGTCTTCCGCGTCCAGGACGGCAAGCTCGCCGAGCATTGGAGTACCTTCCGCAAGGTGGTCCCCGGGCAGAACCCGATGGGGGACTGAGCATGCCGAAGCTGCAGATCATCGTCGGGAGCACCCGACCTGGTCGCATCGCGAAGCCGATCGCCGACTGGGTCTACGACCGAGCCGTCGCCGACGGACGCTTCGAGGTCGAGCTCGTCGACATCGCCGACTACGAATTGCCGGTGCTCGACGAGCCGCATCATCCGGTGCTCGGGAAGTACGAGAACAAGCACACGCAGCGGTGGGCGTCGAAGATCCGGGAAGCGGACGCATTCGTCTTCGTCGCCCCCGAGTACAACTACGGGCCGTCGGTTGCGCTGCTCAATGCCTTCAACTACCTCGGCCGTGAATGGACGTATGCGCCAGTCGCGTTCGTCAGCTACGGCGGCATCGCCGGGGGCCTCCGAGCGGTTCAGGCCATGAAGCAGATCGTCACGACCGTTCGCATGATGCCGATTCCCGACGGAGTCGTTCTGCCGCTCGTGATGCAGCATCTCCAGACCGGCAAGTTCGTAGCGCCCGCCTCCGCGGAGCCGGCGGTCGGGCCCATGCTGACCGAGTTGCTGCGCTGGGTCGGCGCACTCCAGCCGCTGCGGGCCGAAGGCCCGCCGGCACCGATGCTTCCACCCGGTCCGCCGCCGGGACCTCGTCCCTGATCCAACTCGCCCCTGGACCACAGACAGTGATGTGAGCGACTGATGACCGCAGAAGCGACACCGTCCGTAGGCGGCCCCCCGCCGGGATTGCCGCCCCTGGGTGGCCCCTCGGCCACTGGGCCGAAGTTCCCCGAGTCGCCGCACCTCAGCGAGGTCGGGCGTCGGATGCGCGATGAGATCCTCGAACTGCTGCCGCTGTTGCGCGAGCATGCGGCCGAAGGCGAGGCGCTCGGAGCGCTCGCGCCGGCCACGCTCGAGGCGGTCGACCGCGTCGGTGCCTTCAAGGTCGCGATCCCGGTCGAGCTCGGAGGGTACGCACTGGGCGCACGAGACACTGCGGAGATCGTCAAGGCGCTCGGCCAGGGCGACGCCTCGGCGGCCTGGCTCGTGATCGTCTCAAGCGCAGGGAAGGGTGCGCTGGGCTTCGATCCGAAGGCCCGCGACGAGGTCTTCGCCGGCATCGACGACTGGGTCGGGCCGATCATGTTCGGCGCGACCGTCTTCGCCCCGAAGGTCGGCGACGGCCGGAAGGTCGAAGGCGGTTACCTGGTGAAGGGGAAGTGGTCCTACGGCAGCGGTAGCAAGCACGCCGCCTGGGGCTCGGTCGGTTTCGAGTACGACGACCCGGCAAGCGGAGAACGACGACGTGCGATGGGTATCCTCTCCCGCGACCAGTACGTGATCGTCGACGACTGGCACGTCCTGGGTCTCCAGGCGACGAGCTCGAACAGCATCCGAGCAGACCAGGAGGTCTTCGTCCCCGAGTACCGCGTCGTCCACACGAACGACCTCCTGCGACGGATGGATGGCCTGCGCGGTCAGTATTCCGGACTGGCCTTCAAGCACAGCTCGATCGGATCGATGGTCGCCAGCACCTGCTCCTTCGCTGCCCTCGCGATCGGGATCGCGCAGGGTGCCCTCGAGTCGTTCCTCGAACAGGCGGCGAAGCGGCCGCCGTTCAACCTCCCCTACAAGACGATGTCCGAGATGGCGTCGATCCAGGTCGTCGCGGGCAAGGCGCGTGCGGTCATCAATGCGGCCGACGCGGTGCTCTGGCGGCACGCCGACGAGATCGACCGTCGGGCGCTCGCGGGGGAGGACTTTCTGCCATGGGTTGAGCCCGAGATCACGATGGACCTGGTGCACCAGATCCACGAGTGTCTCCGCATGGTCGACGGCCTGCTGCTTGCGCTCGGCTCGTCGGCGGTCGCGCTCTCGAACCCCATCCAGCGTGCGGTGCGGGATATCCACGTCCTTGCGACCCATGGCGCATTCCGCGTGGACCCGATGGCCGAGATCAACGGACGAGACCTGTTCGGCCTCGAACCGTTCCCGATGATGGCGGCACTCAGCCCCCCGCCTCCCGGCACGGGTCCGTCGCACGGCCCGACGCCCGGGGGAGTGCCACCTCGCCCTTAGACCAACTGCGTCAAACAAGCATGATCATCACCAAGAGCTGAACAGCGCGTACGTCGACGTCGACGCCCGCTTCAATTGAGTGCAAGGGAACTCCGGTGTCTCAAAAGAATCCATCGGTGTCGACGGGGTCTGCCGCTACGCCGCGCCCGACCAACCCGATGCCGACGCACGACAGCGCTCCGCCGAAGCTCAGCTTGAAACAGTACGTCGGCGACTTCTTGAAGGCGCCCAGCCGAGCCAAGGCCGCACTGATCGGCACTCTGCTCCTCGTGGCCATCAGCCCTTCCGGCCTCGCGGCGCTCAGCGTGTTCGTCGTGCCGGCGTACGCGATGAAGACAGGCACGCCGCCGGCGGACGGGATCCTGCTCTTCCTCACCCTGCCGATCCTCCTCGGCCCGCTCCTCTTGCCGTATGCCGGACGCTGGGTGGACCGGCACGATGCTCGGCGCGTCGCTCTTCCCACGGTGATCCTCTACGCGATCGGCACGGCGTGCGTCCCGCTCGCTTCGGGGACGACCTGGCTGCTGGGAACGCTCCTCGTTCTCACGTCGATCTTCGGATTTTGTTCAAGTCTCGGCATCGCGTTCAAGGTCATCTCGGGGTGGTTTCCCGAGCACAACGGGATCGGATTCGGACTCATCGGGGCGGTGTCGAGTCTCGTCAGCGCCGTCACCTCCCCACTGTTCCAGTGGATCGTGAACGGCAACGCGCCGGTGACGCCGGGCGGGGGCGGTGACCTGCCCCCGGGTGTCTTCGCGGGGTTGGGTAGACCTGCGCAGCTACCGCCGACCGACTACGCAAACAGGCCGAACTCCTGCGCAAGGAAGCAGCCCAGTTACCAAGCTGAGCACGTTCCGTCAGCGGCC
>NZ_VCKY01000128.1 GCF_005889735.1 Nonomuraea turkmeniaca | reverse complement strand
GCCCGCGCTGCTCGGCCTGGAGGTGGAGGCCATGTTGTGGCTGAAGGTCCGCCCGTAGGGATCCCGGAGTCGGGCCAGGTAGTGGCCGTGCCCGCGATGATTGCTGAAGACGAAGTCCCGCTCGCTCAGCAGCGGCGCCAGCGCGACCGGCACGTACTCCTGCCCCAGGCAGGTGTGGGTGGTGCCCTGTACCAGCCCTTGGCCGAACAGGTCGAGCAGCTTGCGTTCGAAGTGCCTGATCAGCAGGAGAAGCCCGAGGTCGTCATCGGACAGGTCCTCCGTGATCTCTTCCAGCAGTCCTTCTGACACGATCGGCACTCCTTGATGAGTGTCGAGGAGATTGGGAGCGCTCCCACAATATTCGATCACTGGATGTTCGTCAGCATCAGACGAAGAAGTTTCCAGGCTGTCAAACGCCGAGAATGGAGCGTTGGGAATCGCCTCGCCCACCTGCATCGATCGCCAGCCGTCCCGGTGAGGTCACATGGGGCTGCGGCGAACGGCAGGAGGAAGATCTTGACCTGCTCGGAGGCGAAACCTACCCTCTCTTGGGAGCGTTCCCACGAAGGCCGCCCGTCACACGTCCGCCGGCGAACGCGCGAGCCGGGGACACTGCGAATCAATGAGGAGGGCTCGTGAGCCCCGAGACGAGGGTGGCCGCCGACCACCAAGAGCAGGGCACGGCCGAGCGCGAGGAACTGCGGCGGCGTCTGGCCGCGCTTCCCCCCGAACGCCGTGCGGCGCTGCGCCGGTCGCTGCTCGGCGGCCAGGAGAAGCGGACCTGGCCGCTGTCCACCGGGCAGGAGCGGCTGTGGTTCCTGCAACGCTTCGACCCTGACGACTGCGCGTATCACATCACCTGGCCGGTACGGCTGCGCGGCCCCATCGACGAAACGGCTCTCGCCGGGGCGTTCACGGCGATCGCCACCAGGCACGAAGTCCTGCGCACCCGCTTCGTCCTGGACGGCGACCTGCCCGCGCAGGTCGTGGACCAGCCCTGCGAGGTGCGGCTGGACCGCCTGGATCCGGGGCGGGTCGTGGACGAGCCCCGCCAGGATTTCGCCTCCTCCGATGTCGAGCAGGCGATCGTCGCCTACGCCGGGCGGCCGTTCGATCTCGCGGCGGCCCCCGCATGGCGGGCGGGCCTGCTGCGCCTGGCCGCTGACGACGCCATCCTGTGCATCGTGCTCCACCACATCGTGGTCGACCACTGGTCGCTCGACGTGCTCATGCGCGAGCTCGACGAAAGCTACCGCGCTCACCGGGAAGGCCGTCCGCCCCTGCTGGAGGACTTGCCCACGCAGTACCACGACTTCGCCGTGACGGAGCGGAAGCGGGCAGAGGAGGACCGCGACAACCTGGACTACTGGGTCGAGCGGCTCGCCGGAGCGCCGCCGCTCGACCTGCCCCTCGACCGCCCCCGGCCGGCCCGCTGGACCGGCCACGGCGCGAAGATCGACGTGGCCGTGCCGGACGCGGCTGTCGCCCGGCTGGAGCTCCTGGCGCGCGCCCACCGGGCCACCCTGTTCATGGCCCTGCTCGCCGCGTGGCAGGTCACCCTGGGGGTGGCCGCCGGGCAGGACGACTTCTGCGTGGGCGTGCCCGTGGCCGGCCGGGACCGGCCCGAGCTGGCCCCGCTGATCGGCTACTTCTCCACCACGCTCGTCGCGCGGGCCGACCTGTCGGAGGATCCGTCCTTCGGCGAGCTGCTGCGGCGTACCCGGATCAGCACCCTGAAGGCCCTCGCCCGCGCCGGAACCTCGTTGGATCGTATCCTCGGCGCGCTTCGGGTGCCCCGGGACCTGAGCCGTCCGCCGCTGTGCCAGGCGATGTTCAACCTCACCCACAACCTGCCCACCGGCGACCTGCTCCGTACCGAGCTGGGGGATCTGGCCGTGGAGCTGTATTCGCAGCTCGACCTGGGCCGAGCCCGAGTGGAGGTGTCCCTTGACGTGTACCGGGGGCCCGAGGGGATCGGCGGCTGGCTGGAGTACGCGACCGACCTGTTCGACGGCGCCACCGCGCGCCGCCTGGCGGATACATTCGCTCGCGTGGTGACGCGGGCGGGCGGCGACCCGGATCTGCGGCTGTCCGAGCTGGGAGCCGCGGACCGGAAATTTCGGCGTTAGACGTGTCTGACAGCCGAAGGAGGGTCATGCGGCTTCCGGTGGACTTCGTCTCCGACCGTTCCGGCACGGCGGAGCTCGCGTGGGGACAGCGGAGCATCTGGAATGCCATCCACGACGTGGGGCCGGACAGCGCGCACTACTTCAACGTGCCCCGGCTGCTCGCCGTCCCCCGCGCGGGCGGCCCGCGCCGTCCCGAGGCCGTGGCGGCCGCCCTGGCCGAGGTGATGGGCCGGCACGACGCCCTGCGATCCGTGGTACGGCTCGGCGCTGCCGGACCGTACCAGGAGGTGGCGGCGGCCGGGACCCTGTCGATCGAGACGATCGAGGCGGCACGCGACGACGTGGACGATGCCGCGGCGGAACTTGTCGCCCGCCTGGCCGGACGATCCTTCGGCGACGGCGAGCAGTCGCTGCGCGCCGGATTCGTGGTCTGCGGCGGCGCCGCCACCCACGTGGCGCTCGTGCTCTGCCATGTCGTCGCGGACCGGCGCGCGGCCGACGTCGTGGTGCGTGACCTGCGGATGTTGCTGCTCCGAGGAGTGATCGCGCGACCGCCGTCGTCGCAGTTGCTCGACCTGGTACGGGAGGAGGAGACGGCCTCGGCCGGTTCGGACCGGGCGGTCGCGCAGTGGGAGGCGCTTCTTCGGACCGTACCGTCCGCCATGTTCCCGAGTATGGTCGGGCCGCCCGCGACGCCGAGGTTCGCGCGGGTCGTGCTGTCGTCGCCCCGGCTCGACCACGCCGCACATGTGCTCGCCCGCCGTGCCGGCGTCAGCACTGCCACGGTCCTGCTGGTGGCGGTCACCATGCTGCTGCGCGAGCTGACCGGGCACCAGGTGTGCGCGATCACCCCGATCGTGCACAACCGCTTCGACGACCGGACCCGGGACCTGGTCACCAGCCTGAATCAGCTGGGGCTGTTCACGCTGGGCCCGTGCGGAAGCCTTGCCGAGACCCTGGTGAGCGCGTATCCGGCGGTTCTCACGTCCTACCGGCGCGCCCGCTACAACCCTCTGGTCATGGACGCGATGATCGACCGGGTGAGCGCCGATCGGGGCATCTCCATCTTCCCGTCGTGCTGCTTCAACGACCTGCGCCCTGGTGAGGATCCGGGTGGCGCCGACCATGCCGACGGGGAGTCCGAGCTGGAATGGCTGCCCGGCGCCGACCGCCGTAACTGCCCCTTCTGCATGGCCCTGATGCGCTGGAAGGGCACGCTCGGCGTGGAACTGAGCGCCGACACCACCCGTCTGCCCGAGAGCGAGATGGCTGCCCTGCTGCACCGGCTGGAGTCCTTCGTCGTCGACTCGGCCCGCCGGGAATTCGCCACATGAGTCAAACGAGAGCGTGAGAGCATCGTGGGCTCGGCCAAAGAGCGGCGATCCGTTCCCTGGGCGGGCATCGACGACTTGGGCCGATTTCCCGCGCTCGCCAGCCAACGCGATGCCGGCCTGCGACTTGCTTCATCGAGACCGGCAGCGCCCGTACATCCTGGCGGTCATCTCTCCATCAGACGGCCGTCGGCGCGGGCGTGACCACGTGCCGCCTGTCGGCCGGATCGAGCGGTCCAGACACCGCCCGTTCTGGCGGCGGACCGATTCTCCGGCCGACAGACATCTCATCCCCATGTCAGCTTCCCCAGTGAGGCCGGCGGGTGTAGCCGGGACGGGATACCGGCGGCAACCCCGGCCGCGTCTTGCCCGCTCATGCGACGTGATCAGCCGAAGCGGCGTCAAAGTGAGGAGATCTGGTTGCCTGCCTTCCTGGGCAGGATCTGAGAGAGATTAAGATCGTCCCCGTCCGGTGAGGGCATCCCGCAGGCGATCCACCAGGCCGGTGCCGGGCGCCAGGAGCTTGTTGGCGGGTGGGGTGTCGGGTGCGGCGGGATGGGGCCGGGTTGGCGCCATCTTCTTGGCCCGCTGCACCTTTCCGCCCAGCTCGGTGAGCTGCTCCGGTGGGCAGGCTTGCCGCAGTCGCGGGAACAGGTCGTTCTCCTCTCCCTGAATGTGGTGGCGGATCTGCTGCATCAGCCGGGCAAGGGTTGGCCAGAAGTCGGCGTCGGAGGGTCCCAGCCGCTCCAGTTGCTTCATCGTCTGCTCGGCCTCGGCGTGCTCGGAGAGTTCCTGATCGGCGAGCGGGCCGCCGTCCGGCACGTGATCGCGCACGGTGGGATACAGGTACTCCTCTTCGGCCACCGCGTGCCGGACCAGTTCGATGACCACCTGCTCAGCCAGTGTTTTGGCTTGGTCGTCAGTCCCGCCGGCCAGCTGCTCCAGTTCGGTGAACATCTGCTCGACCTCGCGATGGTCGGTGACCAGTACCTCGATCACGTCCTGTTGCTGGTTCATGTCACGCCCTTTCCTTTGGCATCGAGTACGGGAACATGGTCAGGCCAGTGACTCGGCGGTCTTCGTTGTGGCGCCGCCCTGCCCTGCCGGCTCGCCCTTGGGGATGGCGGGCAGAACATGCACGATGCTGCCGCGCTCGTCCCGGGCGTCGGCGTCCGGCTCGTCCAGCCAGCGGCCTCCCTCGGCGAGGTAGCGAAAGCAGATGCTGGTGCCCTGGGGCAAGGCGACGACAGCGGTGTGCGCGCCGTGCTCGGTGCGCGTCATGGGATGGGCGTAGGGGTCCCAATGGTTGAAGTCGCCGACCACGGAGATCTGCCCCGGGATCTCGGCGGGAAGTGTGAAGGTGATATTGACCAAGCCTTCGACGGTCGGCTTGTCCTGTCTGATCATGAAAAATCCTCCTGTCGCGTTATTGCTCAACAGACGTGCCTCGGGCGGAGTCTGGGTCGCGGGGCTGGACGCGCCTTCGGTCATTAAAAGGCGCGGTAGGTGAAAGTGGGGATGCACCACGACGTAGGGCAAGGGCTTCTTGATGCGCGCGTGGCGGTCGCCTTGCGCGACGCGGACGCTTCATGGCCCAGTCACGACCGTGGCAGGAAGAGCCGGTTGGCTGTCCACTGTCTGCGTCGTCGCTCTAGGGGAGAATCTTCCCTTTCACGGGGGAGGTCCTGAGAACCGGTTCTGCCGGTTCTGATCGGCAGCGGTCTTTCACGACCATCCGGCCCAGGTGCGTTCTGGTGCGCCGTTGCACGGTGCGGCGACGGCCGGCCCGCATCGCTGCGTGGACGCGGATGCCACCGGCGGCCGTGAACTGAAGTCGGGTTCTTGATGGCTTCGAAGGGCACGGGAGTGTCCATCGACACCGACATCAGTGAGACCGTCTGATCGCGGCCCAGGGCCAGGAGGCGGTCGGCCTTCGCTCCGTCGGCGAAGAGCGGCCTTCTCGCCGGCAGGCCATCGGCCGTCAGCAGCGGCTGTGCTCAGCCGCGTTGATCACTTGTGGCCTCTGCCGCGGGCCTTTCCCGCAGACGGCGGCTTGTGCCCATGAGCGGTCTTGCCGGTGAGCTTCTTGGCCTGGCCCGGCGGCAGGGACGCCGCGTGCGAATCCGTCTGTCTTGACGAGCCCGTTCCTCGGGAATCCCTCCTGATCCGAGGCGGATCGCCGCGGTCGCGGGTGGCAGGGTAGCGGCTGACGGTGACGGGCTCGGACCGCACGAGGCCCGCGGTTGGCGACGCGGTTTGCGAGGATGGCATGCCGGCCTCGATCCGCTGGTGGGCGGTGGCCCGGCCGCCCGGGTCGCCGGGCCAGAAGGCGGCGGCCAGTGCGCTGATGATCATGGCGGCCGTGGCGGCCACGCACCGCGCGGGCGTGAGCAGACGCCGGCTCCCGGCCGGCTGGTCAGCGGCGCGGCCGAGCTGCGGGCATCGGGCGGACGGGTGCCCAGCCGGGCGGGGCCGTGGCGGTGCACACCCCGCCCCGGAAGCCCTTGTGCTGTCGCAGGCGATGGCCCCCGTCTGCGGAAGCTGCTCAACGCGCGGGCTGCTGACGCGGTGCAACTGCCGGCGGGTCTCCTCGATGCTCGTGCGGCGTCCCGGGTCCTTGGCGAGCAGCCCGATGATGAGCGGCGCCAGGGATCCGGCGCGCTTGAAGGGGGCAGGGTCGGCCGTGAGCACCGCGCTGAGGGTTGCCATCGAGCAGCCCTCGTCGAACGGGTGACGGCCTTCGACAGCGATGTACAGGGTGACGCCCAGCGACCACAGATCGGTCTGCGGGGTGGGCGGCCCGCCGCGGGCACGTTCGGGGGCGATGAAGGCGGGGGTGCCGACGACGATGCCCGCCTCGGTGTGGCTCACCGGCTGCTCCAAGCTGATGGCCAGGCCGAAATCGGTCAGCACCGCGTGGCGGCCGCCGGCGTCCAGGAGGATGTTGGCGGGCTTGACGTCGCGGTGCACGATGCCGGCCGCGTGTGCGGTCTGGAGCGCCGCGAGGATCTGCAGACCGATCCGGGCCACGGTGGCGGGTGGGAGCGGGCCCCGTTCGGCGAGGACGTCAGCCAGGGTGGGGGCGGAGACCAGCTGCAGGACGATCCACGGACGCTCGTCGGCCACCACCACGTCGTAGACGGTCGCGATGTTCGGGTGGCTCAGCCGGGCGGCCAGGCGGGCCTCGCTCATGGTACGGCCCATCAGGGTCTCGCGTTCACCTTGCGGCCGCTGGTCGAGGGTGACCTCTTTGACGGCGACCGGGCGATCCAGCAGCTCGTCGTGGCCGCGCCAGACCCGTCCCATACCGCCGTGACCCAGTTCTTCCTTCAGCCGGTAGCGGCCTGCCAGTAAACAACCCTCATGACGCGAAGCGGCCATAGCGCCGCGTCTACCCTCGCAGTGCCGGCCCATGCACCGAAATCCGCCGCGGACATCCGGCCCCGCCCGTCAACGCCGCGTGCAAGCGCTGGATGGGTACATCGGAGGCATTGCCACGAAGCAACTCACGGAGTGCAGCCCAAGCTGGACTGCACGGAGGACCTGCTCTCCTGCATTGCCGCGCCGTGGTCGGCTGCGCTTCGTTCACCGATCATGTGAACGCTCGGCTGCGGCGGCGGGCCGCTGTCGGCGCGCGGCTCGGCGACGTGGCGGTCGAGACCATCGGGGCCGCGCGGCCCGGAGGCCTTCTGGGGAAACCGTCCGGTCTCATGACCACGGACGTGGACTTCTGGTCGACCCGAGTCGGGTCCACGGCGCCCTTCTCATCCGACAGCGGCGCGGTGATCCGTAGTGCCGGTGCTGCCCACCGCAAGGCGGCGGGCGGCTGTCGCGGGTGTCACGGCCGAGCGCGTCGTCCCACGTGGGCCAGCAGCCGGAGTCGGTTCGGCAGGGCAGCCTGAGGTGTGTCCTGGTCAGGGCCGGACCCCCGGGCCTGTCACCGGTGCTGTGCCAACTCCTCGCTGTACCGGGCGAGGACGTCCTCGGCCGTGGGGACGGGGCCGAACAGTTGCTCCTGGCGGCGGGGGTCGGCGACGTAGCGGCCGGTGTCGAACCAGCCGAACATCGCGGCCATGTCCTTGATCAGGGGCATGAAGCGGCCGGCCACGGCTCCTACGGCGCGGGCGACGGCGGACGGGACGGCCCACACCTTGATCTTCTTTCCGGCCCGGCTGCCCATCCGGTCGGCTACCTCGCGCATGCTCACCGGGCGGTCCCAGCCGATGTCGATGCGCTCACCGTCATCGGCCTCGGCGTCGACTGCGGCTGCCAGGTACGCCGCGAGATCGGAGGTGTGGACGAAGGTCAGCGGGACGGTGGTCTTGCCGATCCATATCAGGCGGCCCTTGTCGATCGGGTCGCCCGCCATGCTCGCGATCTGGTCGAGGAACGCCCCCGGGCGCAGTGCGAGGAACGGGACGCCGAGCTGTTCGAGCTTGTCCTCGGCAAGCTTCTTGTGCCAGAAGTGTGGGACATCGGGCGTCTGGTCGCTGGTGAGGATGCTGGTCAGGACGAACCGTCGGATGCCGGCGCGATGGGCGGCCTCGGCGAGGTTGGCGTTGCCGACGGTGTCGATGTCATGCGCGTTCTTGCCGCCGCGGGTGTAGCCGGCGGCGGTGGTGACGACGGCATCGGCGCCGTTCATGGCGGCGACGAGCGAGCCGAGGTCGAGCATGTCGCCGCGGGCGATCTCCACGCCCCGGCTTTCGAGTCTGTCAGCGTCGCTGGTCGGCCGGACCAGGGCACGGACGTTCTTGCCGCGTTTGAGTAGTTCGTCGACGACCTTGCCCCCGAGAGAGCCGGTCGCCCCGACGACGAGGACCGGGAGGGTGGTGGAGCCGGTGGCAGTCATGGGTTTTCACTTTCCATCAGTTCAGGAGCGAGAGCTTGGTTGCCGAGGCGAAGGCGGATCGGACGGGGGAGGCGGCCGTTCTCGATGTGCAGACGGCCGGCCGCACCGGCGAGTTACTCGGATTCTTCTTGCGGAAGCGCGCGGCTGGTGAGCGCCTCGGCGATGGCGTAGGCGGTGTCGACGAAGGACTCCGCCTGCTGCTCCGACAGGTTCCGCGCGGAGGTCTCCTCCAGCGTCTGCCACAAGGCTGCGATGGGTTGGCGCATGGCACGGCCCTTGTCGGTGAGGTGGACCACCATGACGCGCCGGTCATGTGCGGCCGGCTCGCGGATGAGCAGGCCGGCGTCCTGCATCCGGCGCAGGGACTTGGAGACGGTGGAGTGGTCCAGGCCGACGCTTTCGAGCAGCTCGGACTGGGTCTGGCCGTCCCGGTCAAAGAGCTGCATCAGCAGCAGTTCCTGTCCGGGATGCAGGTCCATCGCGCGAAGCAGGGCGGCGGCGTGGGCGCGGTGAGCGCGGGCGAGCTGGAAGATCGCATAGCTCATCGGCCCTTTGCTGGCCGTCGTGGGGATGCGAGGCATGGTTCGGCGCCTCAGGCCGCGTAGCTGGGGTAGTCGGTGTAGCCGGCCGCTCCGCCGCCGTAGAAGGTCGCCGGGTCGGGGGCGTTCAGCTCCGCGCCGGCGCGGAGCCGCTCGACCAGGTCCGGGTTGGCGAGCGCGAGGGCGCCGACGGAGACCAGGTCGGCCGTACCGTTGTCGATGTCCTTGGCGCGGGTGGGCAGATCGGTGCCGCCCCGGTTGAGGATCAGCGTGGCCGGCCACTGCGCGCGCAGCGTTTCCAGCAGAGCCTCCTCGCCCGCGTGCATGACGTGGAGGTAGGCCAGGTCCAGCGGGCGCAGCGCGTCCAGGAGCGCCGGATACAGCTCGGCGGTGTCGGACTCGGCGATGTCGTTGTAGGGGTTGCCGGGGGAGATGCGCAGACCGGTGCGCTCCGCGCCGATCTCGTCGGCCACGGCGGCGGCTACGTCGACGGCGAAGCGGATGCGGTTGTCGATGGAGCCGCCGTAGCGGTCGGTGCGCTGGTTGGTGTTGTCGGACAGGAACTGGTGCACCAGATAGCCGTTGGCCCCGTGGATCTCCACGCCGTCGGCGCCTGCCGCGACAGCGGCCGCCGCGGCGCGACGGAAGTCGTCGACCGTCGCCGCGACCTCCTGCGTCGACAGCGCGCGGGGCTCCGGCATCTCCTGGGGCCCGGACGCGGTGAACATCACGCCCTCGGGGCGGATCGCCGATGGGGCGACCGGCCGGCGCCCGTGGGGGGTGTTGTCGGGGTGGGAGATGCGTCCGACGTGCATCAGCTGGATGACGATCCGGCCGCCGGCCGCGTGTACGGCGTCAATGACCCTGCGCCATCCGGCGATCTGCTCGTCATTGTGGATGCCGGGAGTGAGGAGGTAGCCCTGGCCGTCGGCGGAGGGCTGGGTTCCCTCAGTGATGATCAGTGCGTGGGAAGCTCGCTGGGCGTAGTACTCGGCGTTCAGCTCGGTCGGGACGCCTTCCGGCGTGGAGCGGTCACGAGTCATGGGGGCCATGACCAGGCGGTGCGGCAGGGATGTGTCGCCGACGGTGGTCGGCGTCCACAGAGAGTTCAGCATGCGTGGTCCTTCGGTGCGGCGATGACCGGGTGGTCATCGGGAAACGGCGGGCGGGGTGGATGAAGAGGCGAGCGTGTTCAGCCGACGGTGAGGACGAGCTTGCCCCGGACATGCCCGGCGTCGCTGACCTGCTGGGCCGCGGCGGCCTGGTCGAGCGGGTAGGCGGTGACGGTGGTGACGACCTTGCCGGTCGCGGCGTCCTGGGCCAGGGCGGCCAGGCGGGGGGCCGAGGCCTCCGCGGGACCGCTGGCGAAGGTGATGCCGAGCTGCTGCGCGCGGAAGTCGGCGATGGTGACGATGCGATCGGTGCCGCCCCGCAGGGTGATGGAGTCCTCCAGGGCGCCCTTCCCGGCCAGGTCGAACACCGCGTCCACGCCGTCAGGGGCGAGGGCCCGGACTCGCTCGACCAGGCCCTCGCCGTACACGGTCGCGGTGGCGCCGAGCGAGGCGAGGTATTCCTGGTTACCGGGGCCGGCGGTGCCGATGACACGTGCTCCGCGGGCCGTGGCGAGCTGAACCGCCAGGGTTCCGACCGCTCCCGCCGCGCCGTGCATCAGCACGGTCTCCCCGGCGGCGACACCCAACAGCTCCAGGACCCGCTCGGCGGTCTCACCCGCCACCGGCAGCGCGACCGCGTGCTGCCAGTCGAGGCCGGCGGGCTTGGGGGCCACGATGGTGGCCAGCGCGTACTCGGCGTACGAGCCGGTGTCCGACCAGCCCAGCACCTCGTCGCCAACCTGCACGTCCTGCACGCCCTCACCCAGGGCGTCCACCACGCCGGCGAGCTCGCGACCGGGGACGGAGGGGAACTGCGTCGGGTACACGGCCTCCAGCATCCCGGAGCGGATCTTGCCGTCCAGCGCGTTCAGCCCGGCGGCCTTCACGCGGACACGGACCTGCCCGGGGCCGGGCTGCGGGACCTCGATGTCCGCCTCGTGCAGTACTTCCGGGCCGCCGAAACGGTCGAAAACGATGGCCTTCATGACAGCTCCCAACGTTGCGCCACACATTACGTGGCTAGACACATAATTACAGTAGCAGCATATGTGGCTAGCCAAGTATTTGCCGCCGCCCGGACCGCGCGAGATCGACTGCGGCCGTTGTGCTCGGCTTCGAGAGCACAACGGCCCTCATCATTCGCGGCTAGGGGCAGCTGGCGCTGAGGATTTCTTGGCTCGCACCGGTCAGATCCGCGTGGCGCAGGAGGAGCCTGTCGGTGAAACGCCCGAAGGCTGGGGTGGCACGGGTCCAGGCCCGCCACCAGCGTCTGACCGTGCCGTGGCCGGACGGGAGGAAGGCGCGGAGGTCCGGGCGAAGGTCGTATCGATCCGGGCCGCCAGGGAGGCAGCGCGCAACATCATGCCCCTCCTCACTCAACGCGGGGCGGTCCGCTTCGCCGCCGAGCTGGACGCATGCGCTCCGCGAGGTCAGCCGCGCGGGCGGTAGACGACCTTGTCCGTCGAGCGGCCGGGGTAGACGACGAGCAGGTGCTCCTCCAGCGGCGCGTCGGGGTCGTTCTCGTCCCATGGCAGGGTGCGGGCGTGGACACGCAGGCGGTAGTGGCCTGGACCGGCGACGGCCAGGTCGGGCAGCGGCCCGGCCGTCCCGCTGTCACCGCCCTCGGGGTAGGTTGGCACGACCAGGCGGCCGCTGCGGCTGGCGATGCCCACCTCGACCACCTGGTCCCAGCCGGCGAGCCGGAGCGGCGGGGCACTGTCGAACGCCTTGACCGTCAGGCACATCGCCGCGTTCTCCTCGTGAGTCACGATTGCGGCGCTACTGCCTGCGGCGTCGATGAACCCGTCCTCGATGGCGTCGAAGATGTCGGCGGCCTCGCTGTCGCTGCCGTAAATGTCCCCAGGATCGCCTGCGCTGTCGTCGCGGTCGTCGAAGACGGCATAGCCACCCCCTTCAAACAGCATGTACGCGGTCGTGCCCTGCCGCCTGGCCCGCACCCCGGGCCACGGGTCGGCACACCGGGCGTTGGCCTCGGCCTTCCACGCGGCTTCCTGCCGGTCGCGCTCGGCCTGCCGGCGATCGGCGTCGGCTTTCTGCCGGGCGACGATGCCGGGGCACAGGTACTCCAGAGCTGCGGCCAGCTCGATGGCGTCCGCCGTGCCGCCCGCCCGCTCGTGCAGCGCGTGCCGTTCCCGGTCGCCGGGCGGCACGCACAGCTGCGCGCCGTAGGCGAGGATGCGCTGGTCGGCCAGGTCCGCGGGAAACATCGTGTCCGCCGCGAAGGTCTCGCCCCTGGCCAGGCAGAGGAACGACCGCCGCCGCTCCTCGGGCCCGAGGCCGGCCGCGGGCCGGAGCCGGTCGCGGCAGCCCTCGTCCGCGGCCGTGTAGGTGAGCCGGGCGTCCCCCTCGGCGCCGACCACGGCCATCGGCAGCACGAGCACGACGGCGGCGGCGAGCAGCCGCGGCGTCCGCCCGGTTCCGGGCGCCGCGACGCCCGGGCCGGGCGCGGCGAGCTCGTGCGCGGTGCGCGCCGCCCACACGACGATCAGCCCGTCGAGCGTGTGCACCGCGAGCGACAGGCCGTCCAACGTCACCAGTCCGACCTGGAGCAGCGAGGAGAGCTGCGGGACGAGGAGGGCGGTCCAGCCGATGGCGACCGTGACGGCGCTGAACCGCCCGTCGCGTCCCTGCCCGGCGATGATCATCGCCTTGCAGCCGAGGGTCGCCATCGCCACCAGGAGCGACGCCGTCAGCAGTGGGACCTCGGCGAACGGCCGCAGCGCCGCGGCCAGGACCCCGGTCAGGCCGAGCGCGAGGGCGATGATCCGGAACCGGGCCGATACCCCGGCCAGGGCCCGCACCAGCAGGAACATGGTGGCGGCCCACACGGCCCCTCTCGCGGCGTACTCCGCGACGTCGGACACGACGTCGAGGAGTTCCCAGAGCAGCAAGTCGCCGGCCACGTCCGCGTAGAGCAGGCGCCGCAGCCACACCACCTCACGCGGCAGCGCCCCGGCGCGCGGCGAGGCCGGGCCGCGCAGGATCTGCCACAGCGCCCACGCGTTGAGCACCCCGATCGCCGCGGGCAGGAGCCGGGCCTCGTCGTGCCACGGCCAGAAACCCGCCGTCGCGACGACGACGAACCACCGCCCGCCGTCGTACCCTGCGGCGACGGCGGCGGCAGTCAGATAGAGCGCGACGGCGACGGCGGCCGGACGCCCGAAGCGGTAGCGGGCGACGGCGGCCCGGAGTAAAGCTACGATGCGGATGATCTTATTGCACCGGCCGGGCCGGCCGGGCCGCCAGCCGGGACCCAGTGAGAACAGGACGGGGGCGATGAAGCCGAACCACGCTCCCCAGGGCGGGCTTCCTCGCCAGGGTGTCCCGCATGGGGAGTCCGTCGGTGTGGAGAGCGCTCAGCGGCGGCGCCACTCTCCTGCGTAGACCTCGAAGGTCTCGAAACCGTCTGTCCGGTTCTCGTCGTTGGACATCACGGTGACGGCGACCGGAAAGTCCGGCATGACCACGCACCCGCGGTCCCAGCCGATGGAGAAGGCGCCGTTGCGTATGCCACGCCGGTTGATGTCGGTGAGCGCGCGCCCTGTTGCGGGATCGCGGAGTATGCCGATGAGGGAGAACTTGGGGGCGCCCGGCAGTGGCCACTTGAAGTGGCCTTTGGAGTCGCGGTCGAAGGGGGCCCGTTCTGCCACTCCGTCCGCCTCGTTGGGCGAGGTGAACCAGACTCCCGACCAGATGCTCGCGCTCTCGGTGTGGAAGGTCAGGCCGGTGCCGGGCCGTAGGGCGTGGAGTTTGCCGCCCCGTGCGCCGCCGACGGCCGGGCCGCTTCCCGGATGTTCGAGGACGCCCACCTTGATCGCGCCGAATTCGTAGGTGTCCTGGTAGAGGCGGTGGGTGCTGATGTAGCGATGGGTCTTGCTGCTGCAGAAGCCGTCATCGCTGGTCATCTGCCGGATGTCCGGGCCGGCGGATGCCGGGGTCGCTGTCAGGGCTCCAGCGGCGATCGTCGCCGCGGCGATCCATGTTGCTCGCTTCATGGCTCCTCACGATCGGCGTGCCAGCTGGTCTGCGCCTGAGTAATCGGCTACCTAGATCTCCGCCCGCACCCGTCCCACGCCGCGCCTCGCAGATGAGTAGTCGGCTACTCAGGCCGTGACCGACGCCTCCGGCTTCACTCATGGCTGTCCCGAGACGACAAGGGGAGAGCGATGAGAAGAGCATTCGCGGCAGGCGTGTTGGCTGCCATGGTGCTGGTGGGGCTGGTGGCCCTTCCGGCCCAGGCGGCCGGCGCACGTGTCACCGTCGACCTGTGGTCCGACATCGACGTGTGGAACGGATCCTGCGAGCCAGGAGTCAAGATCAAGTTCACTGGCCAGATCGGCAAGACCGGGGGCCCGGCCACGGTCAATTACGCCTGGACGTGGAGTGACCCGGGGCTGACCACCACTGAGGGGAGGCGTGTCACGTTCCCGGAGCCGGGGCGGAAGTTCCAGCTCGTGACGGAGGAGCGGACCTTCACGGAGTCGGGCACCTACCGGCTCCGCCTGCGCGCGAACGCTGGCGACGGATCGGTGTCGGCCCAGCACACGGTCCGCATCACCTGCACATCGACCAAGGTGACCGCCGGCGTCACCCAGTGGACCCCGCGGTGGTCGGGAATCTGCGGGGAGGAGGGGAAGACCTTCCGGTTCACGGGCAGGATCACGGCCAGCGGCGGCGCCGCGACGATCAAGTACCGGTGGGTCGGCAACACCAGCGGTCCCGGACGGTGGCGGACGATCGAGTTCGCGGGCGGGCAGAAGGCCTGGAGGGTGTCCCTCACCACCGCGCCGATCAGAAGGAGCGCCAGCGGCTATCGGGCGCTGCAGGTCATCAGTCCCTACGAGACCTGGTCAAAGCGGGCCTCCTACACGATCACGTGTGGCAGTCTGCAGGACGACCAGGTGCTGAACCCGACGGACTAGCCAGGCAGGAGAAGGCGACATGGACATCACCGGAGTGCGGCATCTCAAGATCTTCGTGAGCGATCTGGCCTGGAGCCGGCAGTGGTACGAGAAAGTCTTCAGACTGGAGCACGACACGAGCTTCCAGGACGAGGACGGCGTGATCCGCGGCATGAGCTTCCGGGTGCCGGGCACGAGCCTGCAGATCGCGCTGCGGGAGAATCCCGGGCTGGCCGAGGCGCTCTACGACGCCGACCCGTTCGCACTGGCCACCACCAGAGAGGCGCTCGACGCATGGGACGCGTACCTGGACGATCTCGATATCCCGCACACGCCGGTGATGGAGACCACGAGCGGTCACGCGCTCGGCTTCCGCGATCCTGACGGCATGCAGATCCGGCTCTACGCTCACGACGAGAAGGTCCGCGCGGCGCGCGGCGATGTGGTCGAGTCCGGCCGGATCGATCCCGATGAGCTGATCAAAAAGAGATGACGGAGCCGAGCTCCGCGCGGCTTGAGACGCCCAGCTTGGTGTACGCGGACTGGAGGTGGTTGTCCACGGTCCTGACCGAGATCACCAGGCGGGCCGCGATCTCCTTACTCGTCAGCCCGGCAGCGGCGAGCTGGGCGATCTCCAGCTCGCGCGTGGTCAGGCCGGGCGCCTGGAGCCGCGCGAGCGCCGGCGTCCGGGCGCCTTCACAGCGTGCGGCCAGCGCCCAGGCTCGAGCGTTGGCCGCGCGGGCCGAAGCGGTACGGCCGGCCGCCTCGAACGCCTGCGACGCCTGCGCGGCAGCCTCAGCCGCGTGCAGGAGGAAGCCGAGTTCCTCGAAGTTTTCCGCCACCGCCAGCAGCGCGGCCCCGTCCCCTCGGGCACGCGCGTGCGCCGCCGCCAGCCGTACGAACTCGCCCTGGCAACATCCGGCCAGCTCGGCCAGCCGGTCGGCGACCAGATGCGCGGCGCCCAGCCGCACCACGTCGTGCCGGGCGATCGTCTCCTGGCTCAGCGCGCCGCGGTCCCGCATCTGATCAGCGGCGGAAACGGCCAGCTCGACCGCCTTGCTGAGCTCCCCGCGTGCGGCCGCCACCCACGGCCGGACCAAGTCCACTCCGAAGCGGACCGTCGCCAGCGGGAAGGAGTCCCCGGCCTGTGACATGGCGGCGGACGCGGTCTCCGCGTCGCCCGCGAGTGCTGCGGCGTGCGCGAGCTCCACCCACGCCTGCGGCTGGTACTGCGGCGGCGCCGACGTGACCTCCGGAGTTTCCCATCTGTGTACGGCTCGCGCCACCAGGCCGCGCAGCCGCTCGAGAACACCCCGGGTCAGCGTCAGCTCAACGCCTGCCAGCTCCCATCGGCCCTCCGCCACGAGAGCGGCGTGCTCCTCGATGACCTGCTCGAATCCGTCGAGGTCGCCGACGAACACTGCGCAGGAGCGCCGGATCTCGTAAAGCGCACGGAACATCACCGGCACCGTGTTCTCCCACTGAGGGCGCAGGTCCATTGCCTGATCGACCGCGGCGATGGCGTCGAGCGGCCGCCCGGTGAAGGCCAGGATCCAGCCGCGCATCATGTGGCCCTGCGCCTGCATCGCGTCGCTCGCCGGGCGGGTGACGATCCCGTCGGCCACACGCAGCGCCTCGGCGAACTCGCCGAGCACGAGGTGGTGACTGCAGCGCCAGAATGCCATCTCCTGCAGGTTCTCTGGCTCCTGGAGGGTCCGTTCTGCCTCCTCGAGCAGGCGCACCGCCTGCGGGATCCGGCCGAGCGCGCTCAGCACGTTGATTCTGGTGGATATGAGCAGCGCGCGGGTGCGCTCGTCGCACGGCCGCTCCCAGACCGCGGCGAGCACGGCTTCGGCCTCCTCGGGCTTGCCGGAGAAACCGAGAACCGGAGCGAGCAGGACGGCCGTCTCCGGACCGCCGCCGGCGTCGAGCGCGGCACGGCCCAGCCGTTCGGCCAGCGGGTAGTCGTGCGCTGCCCAGGCCAGTCGCAGGGCGGCGATCAGCGGTGCGGGATCGGTGACCGTCGCGCTCTCCAGCCGCCACATGGCCAGGCGGAGCACGTCC
This sequence comes from Nonomuraea turkmeniaca, assembly GCF_005889735.1. Lineage (GTDB taxonomy): Bacteria > Actinomycetota > Actinomycetes > Streptosporangiales > Streptosporangiaceae > Nonomuraea > Nonomuraea turkmeniaca. The sequence goes on along the minus strand of NZ_VCKY01000128.1, from coordinate 14,068 downwards.
TCCCTGCGGCGCGCCGGCGTGGCCTCGATGGTCTCGGCCAGCTGCCGGTAGCGCCTCCGGGCACGGAGCTGGGGGCAGCCCGCTCTGATGGCCTCGCCGTACAGGGGATGGCTGAGGCGGGCCGTGGTGCGGCGGCCGCCGGTGACGATGTCGATCAGCCCGCGCGCCTCGATCGTCTCGACGGCCGCCTCACCGGCGATCTGTACGAGCGCGTGCAGTTCCAGCGGCTCGGCGAAGGCGGTCAGCTCCAGGGCCTGGCTCTGCGCCTCGTCCAGGGTGCCGATCCTGGTGGCGATGAGCTCGGTGAGCCGGGTCGGCAGTGCGAGCTCGCCGCGCCACCGCCACGTCCCGTTCTGCTGGGTCAGTGCTGTGGAGCTCAGGCCCGCCGTGACCAGTTCGCGCAGGTAGAGGGCGTTGCCCCGGCTGAGGTCGGCGAGCTTGCCGATCGTGGCGGGTTCGACCGGGCCGTCGAGCGCGGCCTCCAGGACCGGACCGATGGCCTCGTGTGGCAGCGGTCCAAGGTCGATGCGCTCGGCCAGTTCCTCCTTCCACAGTGCCATGATCGAGTCGGAGCACGGCTCGCCAGTCCGGACCGTGACCAGTAACGGGATCCGCCGGGCCACCTGGTGGATGAGCGTGGCAGAGGTGGGGTCCAGCAGGTGGGCGTCGTCGACGAAAAGGAGGGCGGGTCCACGGCCGGCTGCTTCCAGGACGGCGTTGCTCGCCCAGCCGAGCAGGTTGTCACCGGCCTGGCCGGTGGGCAGCAGCGTGGCCAGCGCGCCGAGGGGCAGCGATCGCGCCGCCTCGGTGGCGCTGACCTGCAGGACGGCGTGGCCGCCGAGGGAGGCCGCCGTCGCCGCCAGGCGGCTCTTGCCCACCCCCGCCGGTCCTGTCAGGACCACGCTGCCGCGCCGTTCCAGGATGCGCCCGATCCGGGCAAGCTGCGGCTCCCTACCCACCAGTGGCCAAGGCATAGCAGAAAGTGTACGGACGCCTGATCATCGGGGCCCCGAGATTGGTTCTCGTCAGCCGCCTCTGCTGGTCGAGCAGCCGCACAAGACCTGGGCACGATGGCATGACCCGGAGACCTGTCGGCGCCGAAGAGTGAGTCGCCGCCTCGCCGGCACCGCACTACGGTCGGCGTGCCACTGTACGACGGCTCGCAGGACGGCGATCTCCTCGCGCTCGGCGAACGACAGGTATCGCCCAGAGGGGCGGGTTCAGGCGGCTCGAAGGCATGCCGCCACCTTCGCGGAACCACCGCGGTCCCAGCGGCACCGACACACCGGCGCGCGACAGCGGCCTCCTCGCTCTTCAACCCTTCGGCGATCAGCCGCCAGAACCGCTGCCGCTCCTCGCGCCGATTGACCGGGGCCGTCCCGGTGACTGGAGCGGCGGGCGACCGGCCAGAATCGCCGCTGACGTGGGCTAGCCGTTCAGCCACACGCTCATGAGCCGCTCCGCTGTGGCGCGCATCCAGCCCCACACCTCCGCCGGGGGATACCCGAGGGACGCAGCCGCCAGCAGGCCGCCACCGATGAGCATCACGATCGCGACGTTCCTCAACTTCAGTGTCGGGCCCCCACCGTGGTGCCACCGGAGCCAATCGTCTCGCTCCCACCGGTCGAGGAAGTTCTGAGGCTGCCTGTCGTGCCAACTGCCGCTCATGCGTGTCCTCCGACCCTGGGATACCACGGTGATAGCCCAACGCATGTGTGACGCTACAGAACGTCACATTGTTCATGCCGTCCGAGGAGTTCATCGCTGACGCAAGGGCCCGATCAGGACGCCCAGATCAGACCGCCGGCACGCGCGAAGGACCGGCGCCGGCGCGTGACCGGCGGTAGCGTGCGTGAAGACCGGGATGAAGTCGATCTCCATCATCACCACTTCCACCACGGGCTTCACGCACGATCGCCGCCTACTCGGCCAGGGAGGTACGCCCTAGCAGCACCGCTTGCCCCCGGTCCTGAGGTAGCAGCCGGATCCCCCAGGCGGGCAGTAGCACACCAGGTAGACCTTCCAGAGCCGGCTGTGACAGTTGGCGTTGTACCGGCACGTGCTCCAGTAGCCGCTGCTACTGGTCGGCGTGCAGGAAACGGTCCCCGCGGCGGCGGCGTTTTCGGGAATCACCCACCCCAGGGCGCGGTCCGCGATCTTTCCGAGGACGGCGTTCATCGCCCACGCCCGGACTTCTTACCGCACGGCACCAGCCGCTTGTTCCAGCATGAGGTCCCCTGGCCATCCATCGTGCATGTCATGACCACTCGATAGCCGAAGATGCACGGCCCCTTCTTGACAAAGGCGCTAGCGGCCTCCTCCCGCAGGATCCGGCTCAGCACGCGGTCCGACAGCGATTCGATGAATTTCATTTATTTCCTTTCACTGGGGTCCCCATCAACTTTCTGATGGTGACGGCATGGATTTCGGACACCGGGAAATAGCCGAGATCGCGGGAGTCGAAGCTGACGTCCGCGTTGTCGCCGAGAAGGATCAGTTGCCCGCTGGGCACCCGCTCTTCGGACAGGACGGTCCCTTGCATCGGGGGGACCGGATCGCCGGGCAGCGCGGCGATGCGCTTGATGAGAAATCGCTCCCCCACCGGCAGCGGGTTGACGACGACGACGACCTGACCTCGGCGCATGGCCGACGGCGAGACCCGGCGGGCCAAGACCCTGTCCCCGTCGACCAGGGTGGGGTTCATGCTGTCGCCGTCCACGCGAACGATCGAGTACGTACGGCGCAGCCGTACGACCAGGGCGGCGACGAGCAGCAGAACGGCGGCGGGAAACCAGATCTTCATGCGACCGCCGCCTCGGCATGCCCCTGAGCTTGCGGGCGGAACAGCCGCGCGTACCGGCCGCCGGCCGCCATGGGTTCGTGGTGAGTTCCGGATTTCACGATCGTTCCGTGCTCCAGGACAATGATGCGTTCCGCGTCGCGAACGACCAGCTTGGCCAGCCGGGCGACCACGATCGGTGCGAAGCCTTCGGCAGGCATCACCAGGACGTAGGTGGCGGTCAGGCCGGGGGCCGTACGAAAGGCGATACCCGCCGCCACCTGAACGGTGCCGATCATGCGTGGACCGTCTCCGGCAGGTCGACGGCACTGTCGATGACGGTTCCGGTGGCGTCCGTCGTGATCACTGTCGGGAACTCTGACACCCGGAACGCCTTCTGGAGCGGGCCGTGCGGCTCCTCCCGCACCACCCGGGCCACCGCGGCCAGTCGTTCGAACTCCGCCGCGGCATCGTCATCACCGACGGTCACCACCACGGCCATGACCGGATCTGAGATCCGTCCGGCCCGCTCGACGAACTCCGGCAACAATTGCCTGCACGGCGCGCAACCGGGCGAGAAGAAGCCGATCAGTGCGGGGGCGCCCATCAAGGATTCCGTGGAGATCGGGTCACCCTCGGAGGTCAAGGCCGTGAACGACGGGATCTTCTCGCCGGGCTCCGGCCCGTTGACCATCTCGGGGAACCGGGCCGAAAGCTTGCGCAGCCGGCGCACCACACCGACGAGCAGCAGCAGGTTGGCCAGGCCCAGCAGCCCGACCAGCACGACCACCGTGGTCAGGTAGACCATCACAACCCCCAGAAGTCTCAGCGAAAAGATCGACGACCTCGTCGAAAGCGATCACGCAAACGGCACCGATCAGGCCCGCGGGCACCGCGATCGCCAGCCCGGCGGCCGGGCAGCGGAACCTCGCCCGCGGGACCGCCATCAGCAGTGCCGCCGCTCCCTCCCCTGAGGTGACCACGCCCGCCACGGGCATACGAAAGCGCTCAGGCGGCATCGCCGGCGACGACGCGAACGATCGCAGGGTGGCACGGCTGCGAAGCTTGCTGAACGCGGCGACCGCGAAACAACCCCGCGGAACGCCTGACACCCGACAAGCAGCAGATCCACGATGGTCGATGTTCCCGCCCCTCACTAGCGCGCCACTAGCGCGGCGTTGGCGGCAGAGGCGCTCGGCGCAGGCGGCGGGTCAGGACGTCTCCGGCGTGCTGTCCGGCATGCCGCTGGTGGAGCCGTCGGCCCGCGGGCTGGTCGGCGAATGCCTGCGGCACGTCAGGAATCAGGGCTTCCAGCGGATCACGCTGTGGATCCGCGACTGCCTGACGAGCGAGTGGCGATGGCCGGGGGCTACGGCACGCCGGGGAAAGCCCACCTCGATGAATCACATCGTGCACAACGGCAACTGTTTGGTCACTTGCCAGTAATAAACGGGACAGAAAATGGCCGCTCAGTGTTGTCTGCGAAGGGGGTCAACCTTGGATGTCGACCATTCAAGCATGGAGGGTAGCGGCGAGGCGATCCGCACTGACGGCGGTGAATTCGGCCAGAGCCTCAGCCGGCTCCGCGCGCGGTTGGAGTCCCTCATCCCTTACTTCGGCAACCCGGATAGCGACGAGGCGGCCCAGATCTTCCGCAGGGGTACGGACGGTCACCCAGGCTTCGACGCCGCCTATGAGGACCTGAGAACGGCCCAGCGCAATATCGGCGAGGCGTACCAGGACATCGGCTCCGCCGTCGTGGCGATGAGCAAGAACGTCGAGGCGGCCGACTGGGCCAGCATGGTCGGAGAGAACGATTCCGTGAAGGAACTGGTCGAGTTCGCCGAGCGCACGGACGACGCGATCAGTGTGCCCACCACCCTGGTAGAGCGAGCCTGAGAAGGAGGCGGACATGCCTGTGGGGCTCGCGAGCAAGGTCGCCCTCGGCGGTATGGCCGGTGCCGGCCTGGCAGGGGCGCTGGCACCCGAGTTCCTGTTCGGCGTCTCCTATCTCGAAGGCGATCCGGACCGGATTCGCGAGGCGGCCGACGTCCTGGACGAAATCGCCGATGCGATCGACGAGCGCTTCCAGGAGGAGAATGCGGCCGCTGAGGTCGTCTGGCAGAAAAGCTCCGGCGACGCGGTCGACGCGTTCAAGGCGTTCTGGAATGACGAATACGGCCCGGCGATCCTCATGGTGTCCCTCAAACACCGGGACGCGGCCAATGCCTGCAGGGCCTACGCCGACGTCATCGAGAAAGTCAACCACGCGCTGAGGGTGCTGTGCTGGATCATGACGGTGGACATGATGTTCACCATCGGGTACCAGGTGCTCACCTGGAAGCTCTTTCAGGCGATCATGACGAGACGGGCGATCCTGCTCAAGTTGACGGGGAAGCGTTACGTCATCCGGTTACTGCCCCTCTTCTCCTACTGGGTGGCCGACAGCGCGGCCTACGCCACGGGCGAGGTGGTGCTGCCCATGGCGCTCAACTATGCGGGCGGGATCAAGACGGACCTGGCCGGCAACGACGTCAGGTCGGTCGGCTACAACCTCACCACGTTCCGCGAGCACTTCGTGGCGAACATGGTCTTCGACGGGGTAGCTGACGGTGGCATGGCGCTGATGGCGAAGGTGCCCGGGTTGCGGACTCTCGCCACCAACATCACCCTGCCGAACGGGACAGTGCTGAACACCGGGAGCGCCATCCCCCGGATGGCCGCCTCGACCACGTACTCGATGGCCCTGGACGCGCAGCACGGCGACAATCCCCTGCCCGGCTCGGAGAACGGGCTGACCAAGGAGGAGATGTACCAGAAGTTCCTCATCCACGGGACGCGCAGCTTCATTCCGCGGCTCTAGTGAGATCCCGCGGAGCAGGTCAGCGACAGGGCCTGGGGTGGGGGCCCGGACCGCGGGCCCCGCGTCGCCTACCGCCGCCGGCCGGACTCACCCTGCCGGTCGCCCTCGAGGTAGGGCCGCGCCACCTCCATGAGGCGCCGCGCCGCGTCCTCGGTCGCGCGCCGCGACAGGTTCATGATCGCATCGGCCAGCTCCTGAGAGCCCAGCCTCATCGCCCTGGGGTCGATGTGCAGCGCGACCAGCTGTCCCGAGGACGAGACCTGAACCTTGATCTTGTCATCTGGGCTCGCCGCCTGGCCGGCCACCTCGCCGACCCTGCCGATGACATCGGAGAACTCCCTGGAATTCGCCTGGAACTCCGCCATGAGCCGGTCGAGTTCGAGGTCGCCTGTGTGAAGATCGCGTTCCGCCATAAGGCATTATTCACCCAATAGGCACATAAGGCGCAATAGGCCACAAAAGGTAAAAAATTACGGACAATGTGGACACTCGGGCGGACGTCGCCTGAGGAGGGGTGAACATAGCCGCATCGTAGGCAGCTCGTGTATCCACGCTGCTTGTGTGGTGTGTCCGGCAGGTATCAGGGGGCGCACTGCAGCCGACGGCTCACCGACCATCCGGTCCCCGGACACGACGGTGAACTCGGCGGCATCACCAAGCCCGAGCGGGCCGAGCGGGCCGAGCGGACAAGATCAGACCCGCGTGCGAGTTGGATGCGCTACAGGCTGCACCCGTTGGCCGATGGACGTCCTGCGCCAACGACATGTACCGCGGTACGCGGCGCGCGAGAAGCTGGTCAGTTCCCAGAGGACGAAATGGCAAAGGCAAGGAGATCCCTCTCCTTGCCTCTCCTAACGTATAGCGCTCCGGGGGGCTTGCGGCAAGACCCGGGTCGTACCGCACAATCGTTCGCCGAGGCCACAACCTGCGGAATGAGGGCGCGACGTGCGTGGGTGGCCGTCGACGTGTGGGGGACGCGGTGACGTCGAACCAGTGAGGGGACTGCGGTTGCGGGCGCTCGGCGCGGAGGAGGGGGCGTGCGCACCGCCCGATCGGCCGGAGCTGCCGGCCGACTCGTCAGAGGGAAGGCAACGAGGGATGAGGACGTGCCCGACAAGCGTCTCGACAGAGCTCGAGGCGCCGGTGATTCGACCGGCCAGCGCAGTGCGACGGAGCATGGCCGCCTCGGAGGTGTCGCAATGATCGAGCAGTACGTGCTGGGCCTCCAAGAGGTTGACGAGATGCAGGTCGCGGTCGTCGGCGGCAAGGGCGCGCACCTGGGTGGGCTGTCGCGGATCGAAGGCGTCCGCGTGCCGGCCGGCTTCTGCGTGACGACGGACGCCTTCCGGCGGATCTTGGCGGAAGCGCCGTCGATCGGCGATCGGCTCGATCAGCTGTCGCGCCTGAACCCGGATGACCGGGAGGCGATCGGCACGCTCAGCGCGGCGATCCGGCAGACCATCGAAGGGATTGCCATCCCTGGCGATCTCGCGGCGGCGATCACCCGCGCCCTCGCCCAGCTCGGCGAGCAGGCGGCCTACGCCGTCCGATCGAGCGCGACGGCGGAGGACTTGCCGACGGCCTCCTTCGCGGGCCAGCAGGACACCTACCTGAACGTCGTGGGGCCGGCGGCGATCCTCCGACACGTCAGCCGCTGCTGGGCCTCGCTGTTCACCGAGCGGGCCGTGACCTACCGCCAGCGGAACGGCTTCGACCACCGGAAGGTCCACATGGCCGTGGTCGTGCAGCAGATGGTCTTCCCGCAGGCGGCCGGCATCGTGTTCACGGCCGACCCCGTCACGGGCAACCGGAAGGTCGCCACCGTGGACGCCGGCTTCGGCCTCGGCGAGGCCCTGGTCTCCGGCCTGGTGAACCCGGACGTCTACAAGGTGCGAGACGGCGAGGTCGTCACCAAGGCGGTTGCCGCCAAGAAGTGTGCCATCCAGGCTTCCCCGGCCGGCGGGACGCAGGTGCTGCCGATCGACCCGCAGCGGCAGGGGTTGCCGGCGCTGACGGATGCGCAGGTCGTGCGGCTCGTGCAGCTCGGCCGGCGGATAGAAGCGCACTTCGGTCGCCCGCAGGACATCGAATGGTGCCTGGTCGATGATGGCTTCCAGATCGTTCAGAGCCGGCCGATCACCACGCTGTTCCCCATCCCCGAGACCGGCGACCAGGAGAATCACGTCTACCTCTCGGTCGGGCATCAGCAGATGATGACCGACCCCATGAAGCCGCTGGGCCTTTCTGTGTGGCAGCTGACGGCCATGGCGCCGATGCACGAGGCCGGCGGGCGGCTGTTCGTCGACGTCACCCGGCACCTGGCCTCGCCCGCGAGCCGCGCCGGCCTCCTGGAGATGGCGGGGAGGTCCGATCCGCTGATCAGGGACGCGCTGGAGACGGTCCTCGACCGCGGCGACTTCGTCCCGTCGCTCCGGGACGGGGGTCCTGGCGGGCCGCCGGTCGGCGGCGGCGGTTCCGCCCCGATCGAGACCGATCCGGCCATCGTCACCGGGCTGATCGAGCGCAGCCAGGCGTCCATCGCCGCCCTGCGGCGCGACATCCGGACGAAGACCGGGCCGGCGCTGTTCGACTTCCTGCTGGAGGCCTTCCAGGAGCACAAGCGGGTCCTCGGCGATCCGCTGAACCTTCAGGCGATCATGGCGGGGATGGAGGCCACGTGGTGGCTCAACGACAAGCTGGGGGAGTGGCTGGGCGAGAAGAACGCGGCTGACACGCTCACACTGTCCGCTCCCGGCAACGTCACGTCGGAGATGGGGCTGGCGCTGCTCGACGTCGCGGACGTGATCCGTGCGCATCCGGCGGTGGTGGCGTTCCTGCAGGGCGTCGATGACGAGGGCTTCCTGGACGAGCTGCCGAAGCTCGCGGGCGGGACCGAAGCGCGCGACGCCATCAAGGCCTACCTCGACCGGTACGGCATGCGCTGCGTCGGCGAGATCGACATCACGAGGCCGCGTTGGAGCGAGCGGCCCACCACGCTCGTGCCCCTGATCCTCGACAACATCAAGCTCTTCGAGCCGGGTGCCGCCGAGCGGCGCTTCGAGCACGGGCGGCAAGAAGCGAAGAAGAAGGAACAGGATGTGCTGTCACGCCTGCGGACCCTTCCGGACGGGGAGCAGAAAGCCGACGAGACCAAGCGGATGATCGACCGGGTCCGGACCTTCATCGGCTACCGGGAGTACCCGAAGTACAACATCGTCAGCCGCTACTTCGTCTACAAGCAGGCCGTGCTGGAGGAGGCCGAGCGCCTCGTGCAGGCCAACGTGCTGCCTGAGAAGGAGGACATCTACTACCTCACGTTCCAGGAGCTCCATGACGTCGTGCGCACCAACCAGGTGGATGACCAGCTCATCCAGCAGCGCAAGGACGCCTTCCGGTCGTACCGGACGCTCACGCCACCGCGGGTGCTCACGTCGGATGGCGAGGCCATCGCCGGAGCGTACCGGCGCGACGACGTGCCGGCCGGCGCCCTGATCGGCTTGCCGGTCTCCGCCGGGACCATCGAGGGGAGGGCTCGCGTCATCCTGGACATGGCGCAGGCCGATCTTGAGGCGGGCGACATCCTGGTCACGGCCTACACAGATCCCAGCTGGTCGCCCCTGTTCGTCGCGATCACGGGCCTGGTGACGGAGGTGGGCGGCCTGATGACCCACGGCGCAGTGATCGCCCGGGAATACGGCTTGCCGGCCGTCGTGGGCGTGGAACAGGCCACCCGGCTGATCCGGGACGGGCAGCGGATCCGCGTGCACGGAACCGACGGGTACGTCGAGATCCTGCCTTGACTCACTGCACCGAGAAGACCCATCCGTTCCTTGTCGATCTCGGCTGAAGCTGTCGATGTTCGCGGGTTGTCGGGGCCGATCTCGGTGTTCAGGCTGAGTTGACGGATTCCGCCTTGGGTCGGCGAAGCCGTCCTTCCTGGCCTGGTCGTCCGGGGCCGTGCCCCGGACAGCCAGGCGTGGACTGATCTAGCCTGTGAAGATTCTGTCCCAGTCCACCGACTTGGCCCACTCGGCGTAGCTGTGCCAGCGCACGGTGGGGTACCTGGCATGCAGCTTCTCGATGTCAAGGAAATCGGTGTTGTTCTCGAAGCTCTCGAACATCGTGGCCACCTCCTCGCCGGCCCACTGCCGCACCATGTCCAGCGGCATCTGCTGGTAGGGGATCTCCCGGCCGAGCACCTCACTCAGAATCCGGGCCGCCTCCTGCCCAGTGACGCGATCGGACGCGATGTCGATCCGCTCGCCGACGAGCTCGTCGGGATTTTCAATGGCATGTACGGCCATGCCGGCAATGTCCAGGACGCTCACCTGGTCGAGCGGCTTGCCGGGAGTCAGCGGGTTGGCGAGCATGCCGTCGCCGAGCCGGCTGAAGCCGAGGTTGAGCGCGTTCTCCATGAAGTACACCGGGCCGAGCACCGTCGCGCGCACCGGCCGCTCGCGCAGATAGGCCTCGATGAGCTGTTTGCTGTCGGCGTGATCGATGTTGGTGGCCACCAGCCGGTCGGCGCCCCGCAAAGAGGAGTACACCAGGTGGACGTCGAGGCGAGCGGCGGTGTCGACGAGCAGGCGTCCCTGCGCGACCTCCGCGTCCTTGCCGCCCTCGCCGAACGGCACCGACAGGCCAAAAACCGCGTCGGCGCCCGTGCAGGCACGCTGGAGCGCGTCGGGATCGGCCAGGTCGCCGATGGCAAGCCGCGCTCCCTGCGTTAACAGCGCCTTTGCGGTCGGCGACTCTCCCGAGCGCACGTACGCCACCACCTCGTGGCCGCGCTCCAAAAGCAGGTCGACGACCGCGCCGCCCTGATTGCCAGTGGCGCCAACGACAACGACTTCGGTCATGACAAACATCTCCATGGTTGGGATGAGATGAGATCCGGGACATGCAGGCACGTTCCGACCGGCGCATCCGGCCGCGGCGCCCACCGTCAGCGATTCTGGGACCTCAACCACAGTTGAGGTCAAGCACCGGACCGCCTGGACACAGGTGTGGCGTTCGTCCGGACTCGCCGCGACGATCGGCTGGAAGCGCGGCCGCCCGCACGTGCACGCCATACGCGAACTCTTCGTCGACGCCCTGTCCTCCTGACCAGATCACCGCAGCCGGCGAGTCTGCCGTCAGGCTGCGAAGCCGCGTCGGCAAGGTGCGCGAATGCCGCTAGAGCCTGGACGGAGCTGAGAACAGAGGGACTCGGCTGCGCTGCATTCGGCGGTCCCGCCCCAACGCCGGGGGACGGACGCAGAGCTTGCCAAGACTTTGACCGCATCAGCCTGCTCTGGCCCGAGGCCGGGGTACACCACGGGCGTGAGCACGTCCTATCGGATCAGCCGGACCGGTGTCCTCCTGGTCGATCCGTATAACGACTTCTTGTCCGAGGGCGGGAAGATCTGGCCTCGGTTGAAGGAGGTCGCAGAGCGCGTCGGGCTTGTCGACCACCTGCGGGCGGTGGTCACCGCGGCACGGGACGTGGGGATCCGGGTGTTCATCGTTCCGCATCGGCAGTGGCAGCCCGGGGACTACGACGACTGGAGCCATCCCAATCCCACCCAGCGCGGGATCCAGGAGCGCCATTCCTTCGCAAAGGGCAGCTGGGGTGGCGAATGGCACCCCGATCTGGCTCCCCAGGACGGCGACGTCGTGGTCAAAGAGCATTGGGCTCAGAGCGGGTTCGCCAATACTGATCTTGACCTGCTGCTGCGCCAGCACGGCGTCACGCATGTCATCGTGATCGGCGTGCTGGCCAATACCTGCATCGAGTCGACCGGCAGGTACGCCATGGAGCTCGGATACCACGTGACCCTGGTCCGGGATGCGACGGCGGCTTTTACCGCGGAGATGCTGCACGCGGCTCACGAGCTCAATGGGCCGACCTTCGCACATACCATCATGACGACGGGGGACCTGCTCATGGCGATTCGGTCGGCTCGATAGGCGATCAGCGGCGGATGAGTCGCCACCCAGGTCTCGATGGAGGTTTGCACCACCACTCCGGCCGCGGCGGCCCGCAGGGCGGGATGCCAGATGGATACCGAGCGCGCCGCGGTCGGAGACGATCAGGACGAGGCTCGGCCGGCGCTTGGCTCCCCCGCGCCGGCGCGAGCCGCCGGTCAGCCTGACTCCGTGGTCGTCTCGGCCGGCGGCGTTTCCGGCGTCGGGTTCTCGGTGAGTTTGGATTCGATGCCGATGTAGTGGTCCTGGATCGCCGCACGCGCCCGGTCCGGATCCCCGCTGAGGATCGCGTCGAGGATGGCGGCGTGGCCGTGGTAGGCATCCATCGGCGTGCGACCGCGCGGCGGTGGCGCCACGGCGTGGAAGGCGAGCCAGAACTGATCGAACAGCCTCAGCAGCATCCCGTTGTCGAGATCGCGGAACAAGAGCTGGTGGAACTGGCGATCCTGCTCGGGGAAGCCCTTCCCCTGTTCGGCGAGCCTGCGCATCGTGTCCAGGTTCTCTCGCAGCGCGGCGACGCTCGTGGGCGACATGGCCCGCATCGCATCGGCGACCAGGCCGGCTTCGAGGGTCTTCCGCAACGCGACCAACTCTCGCAGTGCTCGATGGTCTTGCATGAGGCCGTAGGGGAGGTGATCGAGCAGCGGAGTAAACGAGAAGTGGCATACGTAGACGCCGCTGCCGCGACGCGTCTCCAGGACGCCGGTGGACTCCAGCGCCTTTACCGCCTCGCGGACCGAGTTGCGACTGACCCCGAACAGCCGGGCCAGTTCGGACTCCGGCTTGAGTGGGTCACCGGGGCGCAGCCCCTGCTTGAGGATGTAGTTTCTGATCTCCTGCTGCACGATCTTGTGCAGCGGAGGGGCGTTGCCGAGCCGCCGGAACTCCGGCTGCACGTCGTCCTCTCGAGTCGCCACGGTCTGAATCGACCTCCCATTCGTATCAACTTGTAGGATATCTTGCCAGTCTTGACACTGCGATGGGTGCAGCTTACGGTGACGAAATCTGTAGGACATCTTGCAGCAACGCGCTGGTATTCCGGTGCGAAGGAGGTCGCCGGTGTCAGGTGGAGGCCTGGATGGTGTGGTCCGAGACGACATCACCCACAGCGGCGCCATTCCCGTCGTGCAGGATCGCGGTGCCGGCCAGCCGGTGCTGAGCGTGCGGAGCCTGGTTGTCGAGTTCACGACGCCGGCGGGCGTGGTGCGCGCGGTCGACGGGATGAGCTACGACGTCTACGGCGGCGAGACGCTCAGCGTGGTGGGGGAGACCGGGTCGGGCAAGAGCGTCTCGGTGCTCGCCGCGCTGGGCCTGCTCCAGACGGCTAACCTGCGGCGGGTCTCCGGCGAGGTGATGCTCGCTGGTGTGGATCTGCTGACCCTGCCGGAGGCGGAGCTGCGGCGGCGGCTCGGGCGCGACGTGGCGATGATCTTCCAGGACGCCATCTCCGCCCTCAACCCGGTCCAGCGAGTCGGCGACCAGATCGCCGAGGGGCTGCGGGTGCACGACCGGGGCCTGACGGCCGACGCGGCGCGAGAGCGCGTCGTGGAGCTGCTCGAGATGGTGGGCGTGCCCCACCCGCGGGCCCGCTACGACCAGTACCCGCACCAGTTCTCCGGGGGGATGTGCCAGCGCGTGATGATCGCCATGGCGATCGCCAACCGCCCGAAGGTCCTGATCGCGGACGAGCCGACCACGGCGCTGGACGTGAGCGTCCAGGCGCAGATCCTCGACGTACTCCGGCTGGCGCGGGAAGAGACCGGCGCCGGCGTCGTGCTGATCACCCACGATCTCGGAGTGGTCGCCGAGACCGCCGACCAGGTCGCCGTGACCTACGGCGGCCGGATCGTGGAGAGCGGCGACGTCATTTCGATCTTCACCCGGCCGCGACACCCCTACACCGCCGCCCTGATGCGCTCGCTGCCCCGGCTCGACAGCACGGCGGAACGGCTGCTCCCGATCCCGGGACAGCCGCCCGACCTCACCGAGATACCGCAGGGGTGCGCGTTCGCGCCGCGCTGCCCCACCGCCCGCGGCCGCAGTGTCTGCATACAGACCCGGCCGGAGTTGCGGGCCGACGACGCCAGTACCGGCGCGAGTGCCTGCCACTTCCCGGACGAGGCGGCGGCGAGGCCCAGGATGGGAGACGGCGCGCAGCCACTGAGCAGCGACCCGGCGGAGCCGGTGGCCACGCCGGCCGGTGCCGGCGAGGCGGCACCGGAGTCGGCAGTGCCGGTTCTGGAGGTCCGGGATGCGGTGAGCCGGTTCCCGGTGCGATCCGGGGTCTTCGCGCGGGCGACCGCCTGGGTGCACGCGGTGGACGGGGTATCGCTGCGCATCCCGGCTGGGGGAACGCTCGGCCTGGTCGGCGAGTCCGGCTGTGGCAAGACCACGCTCGCGCGGCTCGTCCTGCGGCTGGTGGATCCGACCGGCGGGCAGATCCTCGTGGAGGGCGACGA
>NZ_VCKY01000127.1 GCF_005889735.1 Nonomuraea turkmeniaca | reverse complement strand
GGGGGAGATTGGTCGTCACCCTGCACAACGCGCTCACCGCGGGTGGGTTCGTCGGTTTCGTGTACGGGGTGCTCGAGCGGATCGTCGCGCGGAAGGCCGATCGGGTGCTGGTCGTGTCGCCAGATCTCGGGGAGCGCATGGCCCGGCTCGGGGCCAGGGAGGTGCGTGCCGCCGTGGTGCCCGCACCTCCGTTGCGTCCCGCCAAGCGCACACCTGAGGAGGTCAGGGACGAGCTCCGGGCCGGGGAGCGGCCCATCCTGCTCACGATTGCCCGCCTCGCCCAGCAGAAGGGACTCGAAACGCTCCTCGACGTCGCCGCGGGGCCGTGGGGAGAGCGGACGGGGCGGCCGCTGTTTCTTGTCGCCGGGGAGGGCCCGCTGCGGGCGGAGCTGGAGACGCGGATCCGGCGCGAGGAGCTGCCGGTGAGGTTGCTGGGGAACCGGGATGACATTCCCGACTTGCTCGGCGCGGCTACCGCCGTGTTCACCGCGGCCCGGTGGGAGGGGCAGCCGCTCAGCATCAGGGAGGCGCTCATGGCCGGGAAACCGGTGATCGCCACTGCTGTGGGAGGAATTCCGGAAATTGTGGGAGACGCCGGGATCCTCGTTCCGTACGGGGACGTCCAGGGGTTGCGCGGCGCCGTACGGAGGTTGCTGGAGGGGCCGGGAGCTGCGGAAACACTCGCGGCCGCGGCCGAGCGGCGGGGGCGGGAGATGCCCGGCGGCGACGATGCGGTGGAGAGCGTGCTGGAGGTGTACGGCCGTCACGATCTAACGGGATGATTAGGTGGGGCTAAGGCGTTCTCATATACTGCCTGGGTTAGGGAGGGGAGTATCCCTTCGCGACAGCCTCGTCATCACGGTGCAGCCCCGCTCCACGGGGCCCCCGGGGCTGCCGGTCCGCGCTTTTTGCGGGCGGGAGAGACCTCCGGCACTGAGTCCTGCATGCCGGAGGGTCTTGAGACGTGAGCGTACCCGCATGGGCCTGGATCGCCGTGATCGGCGGTCTCATCATTGTCCTCGCCATAGATTTGTGGATTGTCGACCGCGGAGAAGCACGTGAGTTCTCCATGCGGCAGGCCGGTTACTGGGTGACGTTCTATGTTGTCCTCGCCGTGGCGTTCGGAGTGGTCCTGTGGACCACGGTCGGGGGGGACAGAGCCGGGGAGTTCTTCGCCGGCTACATCACCGAATACAGCCTGAGTGTCGACAATCTTTTCGTCTTCTTCATCATCATGAGCAGGTTCGCCGTGCCCCGGGCCTACCAGCACAAGGTCCTGCTCGTGGGCATCCTGCTCGCGCTGGTCATGCGCGGCATCTTCATCGCCCTGGGCGCCGCGGCGCTCGAGCGGTTCAGCTGGCTGTTCTACGTGTTCGGCGCCTTCCTCGTCTACACCGCGATCAACATCGTCCGCCATCACCTCAAGGGCGAGGAAGAGGAAGTCAGCGAGAACGTGCTGCTCAGGTGGGTGCGCCGGACGCTGCCGTCCACCGAGGGGTATGTCGGTTCCAAGGTCACCGTCAAGATCGACGGCAAGCGTCTCGTCACGCCGATGCTCATCGTGATGATCGCCATCGGGAGCACCGACCTGCTGTTCGCGCTCGACTCGATTCCCGCGATCTTCGGGCTCACCAAGGATCCCTTCATCGTCTTCACGGCCAACGCGTTCGCCCTGATGGGACTACGTCAGCTGTACTTCCTGCTGGGCGGCCTGTTGCAGCGACTCGTCTACATCAGCTACGGTTTGGCGTTCATTCTCGGGTTCATCGGGGTTAAGCTGGTATTGGAGGCGTTGCACGCCAGCCATGTCTCCTGGGCGCCCGAAATTCCCATCTGGGTCTCGCTCTCCATCATCGGCGCCACCATGGTCATCACCACCGTGGCCAGCCTGGTGAAGGCCCGCATCGACGCGCGCAAGGGCGAGGAGACGCACCCGGAGCAGGTCTAGCGAAATGGGCTTCGAGGCGCTTTGCTTGTGTGGTTGTGCCGTGTAATAGTTGTTGGTTCTGTAACATCACGGCAAAGCGCCCAGTCCAGTCACCATCAAAGGTTGTACGTGTCCGACGATTCTGCTAAGCCCAGCCGCGCGAGCTCTGTCCGGCTCGCTCGCGGCGTGTCCCCTTGGCTCCTTCCGACGGCGGCCACGGCGGCCGCCACCGCGCTGCTGACGCGCAAGGACCGGCGATGGGCGCTCGCGGCGCTGCCGCTGGGCGCGCTCACCGGGGGCATGCTCTGGTTCTTCCGCGACCCCGACCGGACCCCGGGAGAGGGCCGTGTCCTGTCGCCCGCCGACGGCGTGGTGCAGAGCATCGACCCGTGGCCCGACGGCCGCACCAGGGTCGCGATCTTCATGAGCCCGCTGAACGTCCACGTCAACCGGGCCCCCCTTGCGGGAAATGTCACCTCCGTGCAGCATGTGGCAGGTGGGTTCCTGCCGGCGTTCAACAAGGACAGCGACCAGAACGAGCGCGTGGTGTGGCATTTCGAGACCACGCTGGGCGACATCGAGATGGTGCAGATCGCGGGCGCGGTGGCGCGCAGGATCGTGCCGTACCTGAGCGCGGGCGCGAAGGTCACGCAGGGCGAGCGGATCGGGCTCATCCGATTCGGCTCGCGGGTCGACATCTACCTTCCCGAAGGGATCTCTCCCGTGGTGTCCGTGGGGGAGAAGACGGTTGCGGGGGTGACCAGAATTGACCGCGGCTGACGCCGGCAGTTGGCAGGCGGACGAGGAGGAGCCTCGAGGTCCGGTCGGCAAGGCGTTCCGCCTCTCAGCCGCCGACTCGCTCTCGCTGGGCAACGCGGTCTGCGGGTTCCTCGCGGTGTGCGTCCTGGCCTACTCCGCGATCCAGCAGCTCCAGGTCGAGGGCGGCCGGTTCACGCCCGACCCGAGCTACTTCGCCACCGCCATCGTGCTGCTGCTCATCGGGGCTACGTGCGACCTGTTCGACGGTCTCGTGGCGCGGCGCTTCCGCGCCTCGGCGATGGGGGCCGAGCTCGACAACCTCGCCGACGTCATCAGCTTCGGGTTCGCGCCCGCGTTCATGGTCGTGATCTGGGGCGGGTTCACCGATCAGGTGCCGTTCACCGCGGTGCTGGTGGCGGCGGCGTCCGTGCTGGTCGCCGGGGTCGTACGGCTCGCCAGGTTCGCCTGCGTCAAGACCAAGAGCGGCGACTTCATGGGGCTGCCCATCCCGATGGGCGCCATGACCGTGATCTCCATCGTGCTGCTGTTCCAGCCGAGCATCTGGGCGTTGCTCGCCGTGCTCGGCGTGGCGTGGCTGATGGTCAGCCGGATCGAGTACCCGAAGCCGAAGGGGCAACTCCTGGCGGGGGTCCTCGGGTGGATCATGGTGAACGTGGCGTTCCTCACCGTCTGGGTGGCCTGGCCGGAAGGCGGCGACCTGCCGATCAAGATCGGCGCCTCCATGCAGATCGCGCTCGTGGCGGCCATTCCGTTGCGGGTGCTGTTCTACAAGCGCGAGCAGCGTAAGGAAGCCGAGCGCATCAAGTACTGATGAGATTTTTCGTCTTACTTCGGCTTTGATGGAGCCATGTCGGCCACGCCGCGCGAGCACACGCGCACGTACTATCTCGGCAAACTGGCCACGGAGCTGGAGCAGCGCGGGCTGACGGCGACGCTTCGTCCGTATCCGCCCGCGTTGCGGATCAGCGACCCCGACACCGTCATGCTGGCCGAGACGGTCGACTGCGTGCCGATGCCGGAGGGGTGGTTCTATCGGTGGTCGTGGGGCGATCTCGTCGGGCTCGCCGACGACCCCGCCCTCGCGGCCGAGCGCATCGTCCGGGTGCTCGGCGCCCGCCAGTGAGCCTTGTCGCCCACGGCTCCGATGACGTGGTGCTGCGGCCGGTGGCTGGCCGGCCGTTCAGCGTCTTTGCCCGGTGAGGCGGCGGCGCCGTGCCCTTGTCTCGATCGCGCCGCGACTCCGTCATGCGCGTTGTGGGGCGGCACTCCGCAAGAGGGCACGCCGGCGGACGGCGGTGGGGTGCACGGCACTCGGGCGGGGGACCTGGCGCCCAGCGGGGCCTGGAGTCGGCGGTGGGTGAGCCGGTGGGGTGGGCCGCCTTACCAGCCGCGGGCCTTCCACTCCTGGAGGGACGGGCGTTCGGCGCCGAGTGTGGTGTCCTTGCCGTGCCCCGGGTAGACCCAGGTCTCGTCGGGGAGGCGGTTGAAGACACGCTCCACCACGTCGTTGTAGAGCTGAGTGAAGCGCTCCGGGTCCTTCCAGGTGTTGCCGACGCCGCCGGGGAACAGGGAGTCACCCGTGAAGATGTGCGTGCCGGCATCGCCCCCGTCGTACAGGAGCGCGATCGAGCCCGGCGTGTGGCCACGCAGGTGGATGACCTCCAGGGTGATGTCGCCCACGGTGATCGTGTCGCCATGCTCCACCGTGCGATCCACCGGCAGCGGGAGAGCGGGCGCGTCCAGCGGGTGGGCGATCACCTGGGCCCCCGTGACCTTGGTCACCTGCTCCAGCGCCTGCCAGTGGTCGCCATGCTGATGCGTCGTGACGATCGCGGCGATCGGCTCGTCGGCGATCAGGGCGAGCAGGCGATCGGAGTCGGCCGCCGCGTCGATGAGCAGGCCGTCGCCGCTCTGCTTGGAGCGCAGCAGATAGGCGTTGTTGTCGTACGGGCCGACGGCGAGCTTGCAGATCGTCAGCGCGGGCAGCTCACGCACGTCGGCGGGACCGCCGACCTGGACGTCACCTGTGTAGGTCATCAGTAGTCCTTCGGGAGCGTCGCGGGCAGATCTGCGGGGGCCGGCATCGTCAGCCAGGGTGGCGGCTCTGGAAGGCCCGTCCCCCCGGTGCCTGGCATGAACGACTGCCCCGCAGGCACCAGGGTAACGCCCCGGCCGTCCGACCTGCCGGTCAGCCAGGCCAGCATGTCGCGTGGTGTGCCCTGCACGGCCGGTCCGCCGCCGAGGTCGCGCCAGCGGGTGACGCCGCCGGATGCCGGGTCGCGGAGAATGATCTCGCTCACCGTGCTCCTGTCGTGCGGCCAGGAGGCCAGGCAGTCGCGTAGCTCCCGGCGGACGAACGGCTCGGGCCAGTCGGCGGGGCCGTACCCGGCGTCGAGGTCCACGTGGTGGAAGCCGACCTCGCGCAGGCGGCGTACGAGGAGGTACCAGGCGGGGTGAGGTGGCGGGCGCATGCCCTCCACCTGGGCGGACCAGGCCTCCCAGGGAAGGTCGCGGACAGCGGCGGCCAGGCGGGCGGCGCCGTCCTCCACGGCGGCGACGATCTGGGAGGCCGGCCGGGCGGATGCGGCCTCGATCTCGGCGGCCCTGGCTTCGAGTGAGGCGTACTGGGGGGTTCGGACGCCGGTCCTCGCCCAGGTGAGGAGGTTGAGGTGGGAGCCGGCGTTCTGGGCGACGTGGGCGAGCACATGGCCCCTCGTCCAGCCGGGCAGGAGGGAGGGTACGGCGAGGTCGGCGTCGGAGAAGGACGCGGCCGTGGCCAGCAGCCGGTCGGTGGCGGTGGCCAGCTCCGCCTGCAGCGCGGGTAGGACAGTCATATCTGGATATTTCAACATTTAGGGTGTCTCACCTGGGAGCGGGCATAAAGTCGCAGGTCAGATCGTTAGATTCGGAAGGCCTCCTGCCGAGGTGGCCAATGGCCGTAACCTGTGAGGGACGGATTTTCGGGGGCCGCGAACCGAGCCGCCGAAATTGTCGGAGCCCCCGTCTACCATCCCCCGTGGACCTATCCGCCTTTCGACTTCCGGGATCGCCGTGGCAGACCGCCTGATCGTGCGTGGTGCACGAGAACACAACCTCAAGGACGTCTCGCTCGACCTGCCGCGAGACGCGCTGATCGTCTTCACCGGCCTTTCCGGCTCGGGCAAGTCGAGCCTGGCCTTCGACACGATCTTCGCTGAGGGCCAGCGGCGCTATGTCGAATCGCTGTCGGCGTACGCCCGCCAGTTCCTCGGCCAGATGGACAAGCCCGACGTCGACTTCATCGAGGGCCTGTCGCCGGCGGTGTCGATCGATCAGAAGGCCACCAGCAAAAACCCCCGCTCGACCGTCGGCACGATCACCGAGGTCTACGACTACCTGAGGCTGCTGTGGGCCAGGATCGGCAAGCCGCACTGCCCGGTGTGCGCGCGCCCGATCGCCAGGCAGATGCCGGAGCAGATCGTGGACCGGGTCATGGATCTGGAGGAGGGCACCAGGTTCCAGGTGCTCGCCCCGGTCGTGCGCGGTCGTAAGGGGGAGTACGCCGAGCTGTTCCGCGAGCTGCAGACCAAGGGCTTCGCCAGGGCCCGGGTGGACGGCACCGTCGTGCGGCTGGAGGACCCGCCGACGCTGAAGAAGTACGAGAAGCACGACATCGAGGTCATCGTCGACCGCCTGTCGGTCAAGGAGTCGGCGCGGCGGCGGCTCAACGACTCGGTCGAGACGGCGTTGCTGCTGTCCGGCGGCACGATCACGCTCGAGTTCGTCGACCTGCCCGAGGACGATCCCGGCCGCGAGCGGTTCTACTCCGAGCACCTCTACTGCCCCTACGACGACCTGTCGTTCGAGGAGCTGGAGCCGCGCTCGTTCTCCTTCAACTCGCCGTTCGGCGCCTGCCCGGAGTGCACGGGCCTGGGCACGAAGATGGAGGTGGACCCCGACCTGGTCGTGCCCGATCCGGAGCGCACACTCCGCGAGGGCGCGCTGCACCCGTGGTCGGGCGGCCACACGAGTGAATACTTCGTCAGGCTGATCGAGGCGCTGGGGCACACGGTCGGGTTCACGCTCGACACCGCGTGGGAGCGGCTGCCGAAGAAGGCGCAGAAGTCGCTGCTGTACGGCCACGACGAGCAGGTGCACGTCCGCTACAGCAACCGTTACGGCAGGCAGCGCTCCTACTACACCGCCTACGACGGCGTCATCCCTTGGGTGCAGCGCAGGCACGCCGAGGCGGAGAGCGATTCGAGCCGCGAGCGGTTCGAGGGCTACATGCGCGAGATCCCGTGCCCGGCGTGCAAGGGGGCCAGGCTCAAGCCGGTGACCCTGGCGGTGACCGTCGCCGACAGGTCGATCGCCGAGGTCGCGGCCATGTCGATCGGCGAGTGCGCGAAGTTCCTGGCCGCGCTCAAGTTGTCCGACCGCGACATGCACATCGCCGAGCGGGTCGTCAAGGAGATCAACGCCCGCCTGGGCTTCCTCCTCGATGTCGGCCTCGACTACCTGACCATGGACCGGGCGGCCGCCACCCTCGCGGGCGGCGAGGCGCAGCGCATCAGGCTCGCCACGCAGATCGGCTCCGGCCTCGTCGGCGTACTGTACGTGCTGGACGAGCCGTCCATCGGCCTGCACCAGCGCGACAACATGCGGTTGCTCGACACGCTGATCAGGTTGCGCGACATGGGTAACACGCTGATCGTGGTCGAGCACGACGAGGACACCATCGCGGCCGCCGACTGGGTGGTCGACATCGGTCCCGGCGCCGGCGAGCACGGCGGCCAGGTCGTGGTGTCCGGCACCGTGCAGCAGCTACTGGCCAGCGAGGAGTCGCTGACGGGGCAATATCTGTCCGGGCGCAGGAGCATCCCCATCCCCGCCAAGCGCCGCAAGCGCGACAGGAAGCGGCAGATCACGGTCAAGGGCGCGCGCGAGCACAACCTCAAGGGCGTGGACATCGAGTTTCCGCTGGGGTTGTTCACCGCCGTGACGGGCGTGTCAGGGTCGGGGAAGTCGACGCTGGTCAACGACATCCTCTACAACGCGCTGGCCAAGGAGCTCAACGGGGCGCGCACGGTGCCGGGGCGGCACTCGCGGATCAACGGCATGGACCTCGTGGACAAGGTCGTCCACGTCGACCAGTCGCCGATCGGGCGCACGCCGCGGTCCAACCCGGCCACGTACACCGGCGTCTTCGACCACATCCGCAAGCTCTTCGCGGCCACGACGGAGGCGAAGGTGCGCGGCTACCAGCCGGGGCGCTTCAGCTTCAACGTCAAGGGCGGGCGCTGTGAGGCGTGTGCCGGTGACGGCACCATCAAGATCGAGATGAACTTCCTGCCGGACGTCTACGTCCCCTGTGAGGTCTGCCACGGCGCCCGCTACAACCGGGAGACGCTGGAGGTCCACTACAAGGGCAAGACGATCTCCGAGGTCCTCGACATGCCGATCGAGGAGGCCCTGGGCTTCTTCGACGCGATCCCCGCGATCAAGCGGCACCTGCAGACGCTCAACGACGTGGGCCTCGGGTACGTACGGCTCGGGCAGCCGGCCACGACGTTGTCCGGCGGTGAGGCGCAGCGCGTCAAGCTGGCCTCCGAGCTGCAGCGGCGGCAGACCGGCCGGACGATCTACGTGCTCGACGAGCCGACCACCGGCCTGCACTTCGAGGACATCCGGAGGCTGCTGGGCGTGCTCGGGCGGCTGGTCGACGGCGGCAACACCGTGATCGTCATCGAGCACAACCTCGATGTGATCAAGACGGCGGACTGGATCATCGACATGGGTCCCGAGGGCGGCTCGCGGGGCGGGACCCTGGTCGCCAGCGGCACGCCCGAGGAGGTCGCGCTGGAGGAGGAGAGCCACACCGGGCGCTTCCTGCGGAAGATCCTTTCCTTCTGAGACGGTCGCGCGGCCCCGCGGGCGTGGGCCGCGCGATGCCCTCAGAGCGCAGGAGTCATGCGATCTGGCGGGCGGCGCGTCGACGGCGCTTGGCGGCGTCGCCGCGCTCCAGCCACCACTCGGCGAGCATCAGCGGCAGCACCCAGCCCAGCCAGGCGCTCAGCCCCGCTATCGTGCCGGCCACCATTGCTTGGTCGCCGTTGTAGGTCTGGTCCAGCTGTGGCGCCAGCGTGATGACGAACACGACCGTCCACAGGCGGTTCGTGATGATGGACATGGTCAGGGCGAAGCTGCGGATCATCCACCGGCGGTGGTCGACGAACCTGCGCTGCCTGGCCATCCGCCAGCCCGCCAGCGTGCAGCCGAGCCAGAGCAACGCCAGCACGACGCTGCTCGCACCCGCGACCGGGCCGAACGGGGTCGCCACGGCGACGACCAGCGCCAGCAGGCCGCCGGGAAGACAGCCGGCGAAGACGTACACGCGGCCGACGATGCGATGGGCACGCGGGTGACGGGCGCGGAACCACGGCCAGACCTGCAGACAACAAGTGATCACCGCGATCGAGCCGAAGACCACATGCAGCGACAAGACCACGAAGTGCGGCGGGAAGAAGTCCGGTGCGGGCACGCGCGACTGGCTCGGGTCCATGGACAGGTAGGGGGGCAGCGAGAAGGCGACGAACGCGACCGCGACCACGGCCAGTGGCGCCACCCAAGGGCGGCGCCACCATCGAGGGCCGGAGCGCCGGGTGGGCGAGGCGGAGGGGTGCTCTGTCGAAAGCGTCATGGCGGTAAGGGTGGGGGTGGTCGCTGACCGAGGGCCTACCGTCCGCTGATGCGCTGCTTCGACATCTGGTCAGGCGCGGCCGACCGTTCCGGACGGTATGGGGAATGTGGTCACTGGCCGTCATCCGGTGATGCGGCGGCCGGCTTGGTGCGTGGTCCGGGGCTGGTCCGGCGCTGTGACCCGGTCGGGGGACCAATGGGTCCCGGCCATAGAGTTTGTCGCGGGTAAGGACCTGACCTGCAGGGGGTCAGCGGCGACGCGGAGGGTCAGCGGGGACATGACGGCTACGGAGCGGGGCGCAGCCATGCTGGAAAACGGCCTCGGGCGGCGCGAGATGCTGGGGGCGGCCGGGGTCGCGGCGTGCGGGCTGGCGCTCGCCGGGTGCGGCACGGGCGACGCGAAGGCCCAGCAGAGCATCAAGGGCAAGGTCATCGCGAAGACGGCCGACGTGCCGGTGGGCGGCGGCAAGCTGATCGAGGACCTGAAGATCGTGGTGGCCCAGCCCACGCAGGGCGTCTACAAGGCGTACAGCGCGATCTGCACGCACAAGGGCTGCGCCGTGAGCACCCCCAAGGACAACGTCATCAGGTGCGCGTGCCATGGCAGCGAGTTCGCCGCCGACAGCGGCACCGCCACCAAGGGGCCCGCCACCGCTCCGCTCATCGCGTTCCACGTCAAAGTCGAGGGCGACGGCATCGTGGTCGTCTGAACCGGTAATTGTGCGTAGTTGCCGGGATTGGGCTCGGGCACGCTGAACCGGCGCCATGGCGCTGGCCGTACCTGAAGTGAGAACAAACCTGGGAGGAACGCACAATGACGGAAACGACGCGCCGGACGATGATGCTCGGCGCCGGTGGCGCGGGGCTGGCGGCGGTTCTGACAGCGTGTGCGAGCTACGGTTCGCCGACGACGGAAGCGAGCGCGGAGCCTCCGGCCGAAGAGCCGGCCGAGGAGGCGTCGTCCGCGGCACCCAAGAAGAAGGCGGCATCGAAGGGCAAGGCTCTGGCCGCCACCGCCGACATCCCCGAGGGAGGCGGGAAGGTCTTCGAGAGTCAGAAGATCGTGGTCACGCAGCCGACGGCGGGCGATTTCAAGGCGTTCACGGCCGTGTGCACCCACGCGGGCTGCACCGTGGCCACGGTGCAGAACAAAACGATCAACTGTCCGTGCCACGGCAGCAAATTCAGTATCGAGGACGGCTCCGTCGCCGATGGGCCCGCGGGCGCGCCGCTCGCGGAGAAGAAGATCACCGTGGACGGGGACAGCATCAGGCTGGCGTAACAGGCGTCTCATGAAACTCTCACCTGTCTGCGTTTGGGTGAGCGCATGGGAGAAGACCTTCGTAGCCGCCGGGCGGTGATCGCGGGCGTGGGCGCAGGCGGCCTGGCGCTGGCGATCACCGCTTGTGGCGGCAGTACCGATACAGCGACCGCCGGCGGCGCCACCGAGTCGAGCGCGCCTCAAGCCAGTGCGGCGGAATCCAGCGCGGCGCCCGCCGGGGGCGCGCTGGCCAAGACCGCCGACATCCCCGTCGGCGGAGGAACGATCTTCAAGGACCAGAAGATCGTCGTCACGCAGCCCGCCGAGGGCGAGTTCAAGGCGTTCAGCGCCGTCTGCACGCACAAGGGCTGCCTGGTCAGCAGCGTCGAGAGCAGCGCGATCGTCTGCGCGTGCCACAACAGCAAGTTCAACATCGCCGACGGGGCGGTGACGGGGGGACCCGCCGAGAAGCCGCTGCCCGAGCAGCAGATCAAGGTCGACGGCGACCAGATCACGCTCGCGTAGCGTCCCCGCGGGGAATGGCCCGCCGAGCTGGTGGTCGTGCTGGAGGCGCGGTGGCCGTGTGGCAGGCGGTGGCTCGTCGGGTGGAGGCGCCGCCTGCTCTTGTGTCCAGATGAGCCCGTCGCGCCGGATGACGGTACGGCGGGCCCGTGACGGGGCGACCTTGTCGGTACGGGCTACTAGGCTTTGGTCGTGGCGAGATCAGCGGGCAGCCCCTTGAGTTTCCGGCCCAAGCCGGGTTCGATCCCCGATTCCCCGGGGGTCTACCGGTTCAGGGACGCGCATGGCCGGGTGATCTACGTAGGCAAGGCCAAGAGCCTGCGCCAGCGGCTCAACTCGTACTTCGCGGATTTCTCCGCGTTGCACCCGCGCACGCAGACGATGCTGACCACGGCCGCCGACGTCGACTGGACCGTCGTCGGCACCGAGGTCGAGGCGCTGCAGCTCGAATACTCCTGGATCAAGGAGTTCGACCCGCGCTTCAACGTGAAATACCGGGACGACAAGTCCTACCCGTACCTCGCGGTCACCCTGGGCGAGGACTTCCCGCGGGTGCAGGTCATGCGCGGGGCCAAGCGCAAGGGCACGCGGTACTTCGGCCCCTACTCGCACGCCTGGGCCATCAGGGAGACGGTCGACCTGCTGCTGCGGGTCTTCCCGGTGCGCACGTGCAGCGCGGGGGTGTTCAAGCGGGCCGGGCAGATCGGCCGGCCCTGCCTGCTCGGCTACATCGACAAGTGCTCGGCGCCGTGCGTCGGCCGGGTCACCCCGGACGAGCACCGCGCGCTCGCCGAGGACTTCTGCGACTTCATGGCGGGCAACACCAGCCGCTTCATCAAGCGTCTCGAGAAGGAGATGCGCGACGCCGCGTCCGAGGAGGAATACGAGCGCGCCGCGCGGCTCAGGGACGACATCCAGGCGCTGCAGCGGGCGCTGGAGAAGCAGGCGGTCGTGCTCGGCGAGGGCACGGACGCGGATGTGATCGCGCTGGCCGAGGATCCGCTCGAGGCCGCCGTACAAGTCTTCTATGTGCGTGGCGGCCGCATCCGCGGCCAGCGCGGGTGGGTGGTCGACAAGGTCGAGGAGACCACGCCCGGCGAGCTGGTCGAGCAGTTCCTGCTGCAGATGTACGCCGAGGCCGCCCCCGAGTCGATGCCCCGCGAGGTGCTCGTGCCCGCCCTGCCGCCCGACAGTGAGGCCGTCGCCGAGCTGCTGGGCGAGCAGCGCCGCGCCCGCGTCGACGTACGGGTGCCGCAGCGCGGCGACAAGCGGGCGCTGATGGAGACCGTCGAGCGCAACGCCAAGGAGTCGCTCGCGCAACACAAGGTCCGCCGAGCCAGTGACCTGACCACGCGCAGCAAGGCGCTGCAGGAGATCGCCGAAGCGCTCGACCTCGACCAGGCGCCGCTGCGCATCGAGTGCTACGACGTCTCCCACCTGCAGGGCGAGAACGTCGTGGCCTCGATGGTGGTGTTCGAGGACGGGCTGGCGCGCAAGAGCGAATACCGGCGCTTCGCCGTCAAGACCAAGGAAGGCGACGTCGCCTCGATCCACGAGGTGATCATGCGGAGGTTCCGCCGCTACCTGGAGGAACGTTCCGCCACCGGCGAGCTCGCCCCCGACGACCAGGACGCCCACGGCCCGATCGACCCCGAGACCGGCAAACCGCGTAAGTTCGCCTACCCGCCCAACCTGGTCGTGGTCGACGGCGCGGGCCCGCAGGCGGCCGCCGCCCAGCGGGCGCTCGACGAGCTCGGCATCGACGACGTGTCCGTGTGCGGGCTCGCCAAGCGGCTGGAGGAGGTGTGGCTGCCCGGCGACGACCAGCCGGTGATCATGCCTCGGACGAGCGAAGGCCTCTACCTGCTGCAGCGTGTTCGGGACGAGGCGCACAGGTTCGCCATCACCTACCATCGTTCCAAGAGGTCGAAGACGGTGAAGGAGAGCGCGCTCGACGGCGTGCCAGGCCTCGGCCCCGCCCGGCGGCAGGCGCTGCTCAAGCACTTCGGCTCGGTGAAGAAGCTGCGTGCGGCCACCGTCGCCGAGATCTGCGAGGTTCCGGGCATCGGCCCGTCGCTCGCGGAGGTCATCGTCTCGACGCTGAAGGGAGAGTCGCCGTGATGCCGCCACGGCCGTCCAGATCGGCGAGCCTGGGGTGGAGAGCGGTGGCTTGCGTGACCAGCGGAGTCCCGTGCGAGCGCGACCATGGACACAGAGCGGCATGGCAAAGGCGCGTTCTCGCATTCGCTAGGGTGAAAGGGCGTGCCGCGATGACTGAACCGGGCGTGCCGGGCGGCCGCCGTGCGGTGAGCGCCCGGGCCGCTGGGGCCGGCGGACGACGCCGGCCGGGGAGGGCGTAGACATGGACACCGGTGAGGCAAAGCCGGGCGGGCGGAGCTCTGATGAGGCTGTGCCGGGCGGGCGGGGTGAGGCGATGAGCACCGAGCCGGCGTTCGTCATCGTGACCGGCATGTCCGGCGCGGGACGCAGCACCGCGGCGAAGGCGCTCGAGGACCTGGGCTGGTTCGTCATCGACAACCTGCCGCCGGGGCTGCTGTTCGCGATGGCTGAGGAAGCGGGCAAGGTCAAGCTGGCCGCCGACAAGGTGGCCGCCGTCGTGGACGTGCGCAGCCTGGCCTTCACCACCGACCTCAACGCCGCCATCGAGGAGCTCGAAGGGCGCGGCGTGCGGGTGCGCGTCGTGTTCCTGGAGGCCAGTGACGAGGAGCTGGTGCGGCGGTTCGAGAATGTCCGCAGGCCCCATCCGCTGCAGGCGGAGGGGCGGCTGGTCGACGGCATCACGCGGGAGCGGGGGATCCTGCGGGAGGTGCGGGCCAACGCCGATCTGGTGATCGACACCTCTTCCCACAACGTGCATGATCTGAGAAACAAGATCGTTGCATACTTCGGTGGGGAGGACCGGCCGGGGCTGCGGCTCAATGTGGTGTCCTTCGGGTTCAAGTACGGCCTGCCGGTCGACGCCGACCTCGTCGTGGACTGCCGGTTCCTGCCCAACCCGCACTGGGTGCCCGAGCTGCGGCCGATGAACGGACTGGAGGCGCCGGTCCGCGACTACGTGCTGGGCCAGCCGGGGGCCAAGGAGTTCCTTGACGCGTACGAGGAGGTCCTTCGGGTGGTCGCCACCGGGTATGCGCGCGAGGGCAAGAGCTACGCGACGCTCGCGGTGGGGTGCACGGGTGGCAAGCACCGCAGCGTGGCCATGGCCGAGCAGGTGGCCGCCCGCCTGCGCGACCGCGGGATGGAGGTCCAGGTGAGCCACCGGGATGTGGGGCGGGAGTGACCGATGAGAGCTTCGAAGCAGCGGCTTCGCCGGATCCGGCAGGCGGCGGTCCGATCCCGGTAACGCATCCGAGTCCAGCCGGTGCTCCCTTGGGAGAGCCGGCGACCGGGGCTTGGCCCCTGGCGGGACGTCCGGCCGAGAGTGAGGCGCTGACCGGGCACGCGGAGTTCGGGCCGGGCGTGGTGGCGCTCGGTGGCGGGCACGGGCTGTTCGCGTCCCTGTCCGCATTACGGATGGTCACCGACAGGCTGACCGCGGTGGTGACCGTCGCGGACGACGGCGGCTCCAGCGGGCGGCTGCGTCGTGAGCTCGGCGTCCTGCCCCCGGGCGACCTGCGGATGGCGTTGGCCGCGCTCTGCGGCGACGACGAGTGGGGCAGCACCTGGAGCGAGGTCGTCCAGCACCGCTTCCGCAGCGAGGGCGAGCTCCACGGGCACGCCGTCGGCAACCTGTTGATCGTGGCGTTGTGGGAGCTGCTCGGCGACCCCGTGGCGGGGCTCGACTGGGTCGGGCGGCTGCTGGGCGCGCACGGGCGGGTGCTGCCGATGGCCTCGGTGCCGCTGGACATCGTGGCCGAGGTGGAGCTGGACGGCGTCATCTCCACCGTACGCGGGCAGGTGGCATGCGCCATGACGCCCGGCCGCGTCCAGGCCATCTCGCTGGTCCCCGAGGACCCGCCCGCGCGGCCGGAGGCCGTCGCGGCGGTGCTGGAGGCCGACTGGGTGGTGTTCGGGCCCGGGTCGTGGTTCACCAGCGTGCTACCGCATCTCAAGGTGCCCGAGCTGGCCAGGGCCCTGCACGAGACCAGGTCCAAGCGGCTCGTCACGCTCAACCTCGCCCCCCAAGCGGGCGAGACCGATGACTTCTCCCCCCAGCAGCACCTGGAGGTGCTCCGGCAACACGCGCCCGACCTGTCGATCGACGTCGTGCTCGCGGACACCGGAGTGGTCGACGACCCCGACGCGCTGGAGAAGGCCGCCGCGGCGCTCGGCGCGCGGCTCGTCATGGCGGACGTGGCCGCCGCCGACGGCTCGCCGAGGCATGACCCACGACGTCTTGCCTCCGTCCTGGACGAGATTTTCCTCCAGAAGCGTTGATCCTGGTCGGCGTGGCGCGAAGGTGCGAGAGACTGACGAGAGCCGGTCTGAATGGGGGAGAGGACTAACGCTTATGGCGATGACAGGTGTGGTGAAAGACGAACTGAGCCGCCTGCCGGTGTTGAAGCCGTGCTGCCGAAAGGCGGAGGTTTCCACGCTGCTGCGGTTCGCCAGCGGCCTCCACCTGGTGGGCGGACGGATCGTGATCGAGGCGGAGCTCGACACCAACGCCACCGCACGGCGACTGATCAAGGACATCGGCGAGGTGTTCGGCCACAAGGCGGAGGTGCTCGTGCTCGCGCCCGCCGGGCTGCGCAAGGGCTCGCGCTACGTCGTGCGCGTCTACCGTGACGGTGAGGCGCTCGCCCGCCAGACGGGCCTGATCGACAACCACGGCCGCCCGGTGCGCGGCCTGCCCCGCCAGGTGGTGGCGGGGGCCGCGTGCGACGCCGAGGCCGCCTGGCGCGGCGCCTTCCTGGCGCACGGCTCGCTCACCGAGCCGGGACGGTCGATGTCGCTCGAGGTCACCTGCCCGGGGCCGGAGGCGGCGCTCGCACTGGTGGGCTCGGCACGACGACTCAAGATCCACGCCAAGGCGCGGGAGGTGCGGGGCGTGGACCGGGTCGTGGTGCGCGACGGCGACGCCATCAGCGCCCTGCTGACCCGGCTCGGCGCGCACGACAGCGTGCTGGCCTGG
The DNA here is from genome assembly GCF_005889735.1 of Nonomuraea turkmeniaca. Taxonomy (GTDB): domain Bacteria; phylum Actinomycetota; class Actinomycetes; order Streptosporangiales; family Streptosporangiaceae; genus Nonomuraea; species Nonomuraea turkmeniaca. Next base: position 14,804 of record NZ_VCKY01000127.1, on the reverse strand, counting down.
GAGGAGCGGCGGATGCGACGCGAGGTGCGGGCCACCGCCAACCGCCTGGCCAACTTCGACGACGCCAATCTGCGGCGCTCGGCCCGGGCCGCGGTGGCGGCCGGGGCGCGGGTGCAGCGGGCGCTGGAGATCCTCGGGGACGAGGCGCCGGACCACCTGGTGGTGGCGGGGCGGCTGCGGGTGGAGCACAAGCAGGCGTCCCTGGAGGAGCTGGGGCAGATCGCGGATCCGCCGCTGACCAAGGACGCGATCGCGGGGCGGATCCGGCGGCTGCTCGCCATGGCCGACAAGCGCGCCTCCGATCTCGGCATCCCCAACACTGAGGCCAATCTCACCGTCGACATGCTCGCCCCATGACGGCGTTGCGCGGTGCTGCGGGTCCGTGATGGTGGCCTCGCGCGGTGCTGCGGGTCCAGGGTGGGCGCGGCGCCGCAAAACCCATCCTTTACGGCAAGCCGAGTGGGCCGCACGCGCCGACGTGCGTTCCGCCTGTCATGGCCGGTCGTGAAGGCTCACGGGTCGCTCGCCGTGACGGAGCGCATGCTTGACCGGCCCCCGTGGCCGGCTTGCCTGCGAGGGATCCGGTCGTTCGCGGACCGCGAGGATGGGGACAGGCCCCGCGGGCGGGCCGCTCGTACGTGAGGCCGGGTGCCGCCCGGATGGGCCGTCAGTCGCGAGCGGGATTGCGGGGTGTGAACAGGTCGGCGGCCGGCTGCTTGGCCGGGGCCTGGGCCGGCTCGAACGGGGCGCGGTATTCCGGCTCCTCCTGCTGTTCCTGATCCTCGGCCGGCTCGGCGCGCTGGGCGCGGCGGATGCGTGACACGCGCACAGTGAGCAGCAGGAGGGCGGACAGGGCGGCCACGGCGATGTACAGCCAGACCGGCCACGTCTCCGTCAGCGGGCCGCCGTAGAGGGACAACGCGTGGGAGAGGCCGTCGGAGGCGTTGGTCAGGGTGATGTCGCTCAGGTCGGCGGGGGCGTCCTTGCCGTGCATGGCGGCGCCGGTCATGATCGACGAGCCCGCGATCTGGCCGGCGGCCACGGCCCCGCCCGCGTACAGCGCGCCCACGGGGATCAGGGTCACGCTGCGCGGGCGTACCGCGCCGATCGCCAGGGTGACCAGCAGCGCGATCAGGAGGGACAGCGCGACGGACAGGGGATGGCCGCTGCCGAACGCCGTGACGGCGTACGGAAGGCGGGTCTGGAACAGGACGGCCGCCCCCAGGCCGGCCGCGCAGATCAGCGCGGCGATGAGTCCGATGGCTAGCCCGGGAAGCAGTCCCGACCGCTTATGTGACATCTCAGCCCCCAGAGAATGCACGAATTTACTCCGATGAGTCGGGCACTTTACTCGAACGCCTCAAAACTTGTGTGTGGAACGGTCATTCAGACTGCGGGGGTGGCAGTGGTCTAAACCAATTTGGGTCCGATAAGGTTCGTGTTTGAGGTTTCAGCCCGCATCTGTTCGAGGAGTTCGGTTCCCGTGAGCATCCGCGTAGGCGTCAACGGCTTCGGCCGCATCGGTCGCAACTTCTGGCGCGCTGTCGCCGCCAGCGGCAAGGACATCGAGATCGTCGCGGTCAACGACTTGACCGACAACGCGACGCTCGCTCACTTGCTGAAGTACGACAGCATCCTGGGCCGCCTGCCGTACGAGGTGAAGGCCACCAGCGATGAGATCATCGTGAACGGCAAGGCGATCAAGGTCTTCGAGGAGCGCGACCCGGGCAAGCTGCCCTGGGGCGACCTCGGTGTGGACGTGGTCCTGGAGTCGACGGGTCTGTTCACCGACGCCACCAAGGCCAAGGTGCACGCCGACAACGGCGCGAAGAAGGTCATCATCTCCGCCCCGGCGAAGAACGAGGACGTCACCGTCGTCATGGGCGTCAACGACAGCGCCTACGACCCGGCCAAGCACACGATCATCTCCAACGCCTCCTGCACCACCAACTGCCTGGCGCCGATGGCCAAGGTCCTGCACGACACCTTCACCATCGAGAAGGGTCTGATGACCACCATCCACGCCTACACGCAGGACCAGAACCTGCAGGACGGCCCGCACAAGGACCTGCGCCGCGCCCGCGCCGCCGCGCTCAACGTGGTGCCCACCTCCACCGGCGCCGCCAAGGCCATCGGCCTGGTCCTGCCCGAGCTCAAGGGCAAGCTCGACGGCTTCGCCATGAGGGTGCCGATCCCCACGGGCTCGGCCACCGACCTCACCGTCGACGTCAGCCGCGACGTCACGGTCGAGGAGGTCAACGCCGCGGTCAAGGCCGCCGCCGAGGGGCCGCTCAAGGGCATCATCAGCTACACCGAGGACGAGATCGTCTCCTCCGACATCGTCACCGACCCGGCCTCCTGCATCTTCGACGCCGGCCTCACCAAGGTCATCGGCAACCAGGTCAAGGTCGTCGGCTGGTACGACAACGAGTGGGGCTACTCCAACCGCCTCGTCGACCTGATCGAGCTGGTGGGTCGCGGCGTCTGACGCCCTGATCCCCCCGGCGGCGGCATTTGGCGACCGAGCCCGCCTCACGGAGTGAGGCCATGAACAGGAGTGCATGAGCATGCGCACGCTCGACGATCTCGACGTGAAAGGGCGGCGCGTGCTCGTGCGCGCCGACCTCAACGTCCCCCTCGACGGGGAGACGATCACCGACGACGGCCGCATCCGCGCGTCGGTGCCGACGATCAAGGCCCTGCTGGACGGGGGCGCCAAGGTCGTCGTCTGCGCCCATCTGGGCCGGCCCAAGGGCCAGGTCAACCCGAAGTACTCGCTCAAGCCGGTGGCCAGGCGCCTGGGCGAGCTGCTCGGCCAGGACGTGGACTTCGCCGCCGACGTGGTGGGCGACAGCGCGCGAAGCACCGTTGAATCGCTCCAGGACGGCCAGGTGGCCCTGCTGGAGAACCTGCGGTACGAGCCGGGCGAGGAGTCCAAGGACGACGCCGTGCGCGGCGCGTTCGCCGAGAGGCTGGCCGGGCTGGCCGAGCTCTACGTCGGCGACGGGTTCGGCGCGGTGCACCGCAAGCACGCCAGCGTCTACGACGTGCCCGAGCTGCTGCCGCACGCGGCGGGCGGGCTGGTCGTGGCCGAGGTGGAAGTGCTGAAGAAGCTCACCGAGAACCCCGCGCGGCCCTACGTGGTGGTGCTGGGCGGCGCCAAGGTCTCGGACAAGCTCGGCGTCATCGCCAACCTGCTGACCAAGGTCGACCGGCTGCTGATCGGCGGCGGCATGGCCTACACCTTCCTCAAGGCTCAGGGCCACGAGGTCGGGAAGTCGTTGCTCCAGGAGGACCAGCTCGACCAGGTGCGCGGCTTCCTCGACGAGGCGGCCAAGCAGGGCGTCGAGCTCGTCCTGCCCGTGGACGTGCTGGCCGCGGTGACCTTCGCGGCCGACGCCGAGCACGAGGTGGTCGACACCACAGCGATCCCGGCCGACCGGGAGGGGCTCGACATCGGCCCCAGGACGCGCGAGCTGTTCGCCGCCAAGCTGGCCGACGCCAAGACCGTCTTCTGGAACGGGCCCATGGGCGTGTTCGAGTTCGACGCGTTCTCCGGCGGCACGAGGGCGGTGGCCGAGGCCCTGATCGCCTCCGACGCCTTCACCGTGGTGGGCGGCGGCGACTCCGCGGCCGCCGTACGCAAGCTTGAACTTCCCGAGGACGGCTTCTCGCACATCTCCACCGGTGGCGGGGCCAGCCTCGAATACCTGGAGGGCAAGACCCTCCCCGGACTCGCCGCCCTGGAGGACTGAGTTGGCATGGAGCGAACCCGACGCCCCGCGAGCGGAGCGAGCAATTGGACAGCGTGCGGAGTGAATGAGGAGCTGGTGAGCGACCAATGAGCACGCGTAAGCCGCTCATCGCCGGCAACTGGAAGATGAACCTCAATCACCTCGAGGCCATCGCGCTGGTCCAGAAGCTGGCCTTCGCACTCAACGACAAGGACTTCGACAAGGTCGATGTCGCCGTCCTGCCGCCGTTCACCGACCTGCGCAGCGTCCAGACCCTCGTGGACGGCGACAAGCTCAGGATCGTGTACGGCGCCCAGGACATGTCCCAGCACGACGCCGGCGCCTACACCGGCGAGATCTCCGGCGCCATGCTGGCCAAGCTGGGCTGCACCTATGTCGTGATCGGCCACTCCGAGCGGCGGCAATACCACGCCGAGGACGACGACCTGGTCAACGCCAAGGTGCAGGCCGCCTACCGGCACTCGCTGACCCCGATCCTGTGTGTCGGGGAGGGGCTGGCGGTGCGCCAAGAAGGCGGCCACATCGCGCACAGTCTCGGCCAACTCGACGGGGCGCTGCGCAAGATCTCGGCCGAGCAGGCAAAATCGATAGTGGTGGCCTACGAGCCGGTGTGGGCGATCGGCACCGGCGAGGTGGCCACCCCCGAGGACGCTCAGGAGGTCTGCGGGGCACTGCGAGTCAGACTCGCGGAGCTCTACGACTCCGAAGTGGCCTCGGCAGTCCGTATCCTTTACGGAGGCTCGGTCAAGTCAGGCAATATCGCAGGGATCATGGCACAGGCTGATGTCGACGGCGCGCTGGTGGGTGGCGCCAGCATCGACGCCGGAGAGTACGCCAAGATCTGCCGATTCTCCGAGATGCCCGGCTAACTGAGTCGTTCTGGGGGTGCGACTTGACAACAGGTCGTACCCTCAAGAAGCAAGTTTGAATCGTCACGCGTAACAGAGCATTGAAGGAACAGGCATACCGTGGAAATCGGAATCTCCATCGCCCTCATCCTGGCGAGCCTTCTCATGATCCTGCTCGTCCTGCTCCACAAGGGTAAGGGTGGTGGCCTGTCTGACATGTTCGGCGGAGGCTTCTCCTCGAACTTCGGTGGTTCCTCGGTGGTGGAGCGCAACCTCGACCGGTTGACCGTCATCACGGGCACGATCTGGTTCGTCTGCATCATCGCTCTCGGCCTGCTCATGAGGCCCTGAGCAACAAAGTTAACGCGTGACAGTGATTCTCCCCCCGTGTTCCTACGCGGGGCGATCGAGCGAGGAGTTCATCCGTGGGTAGTGGCAACGCGATCCGTGGCAGCCGAGTCGGCGCCGGCCCTATGGGGGAGGCCGAGCGTGGCGAGGCGGCTCCGAGAGTGCGGGTCTCGTTCTGGTGCGCCAACATGCACGAGACGCGCCCCAGTTTCGCCAGTGACGCGGCGGTCCCCGAGCTGTGGGACTGCCCACGTTGTGGCCTCCCAGCCGGACAGGACGAGGAGGCCCCGCCTGCCCCGCCGAAGAATGAGCCGTACAAGACGCACCTCGCGTACGTGAAGGAGCGCAGGAGCGACAAGGACGGCAAGGCGATCCTCGAGGAGGCACTGGAGCGCCTGCGCGCCAACAAGTCCCCCTGGTAGTCGAGTGACGACGAAGGGCCCCGGGCGTGTCCCGGGGCCCTTCGCGTTTCAGCCGACCTGCTCGCCGTCCACGAACGTCATGCGCACCCGCGTCGTCCAGATGTCCTCCGGCGGCAGTTCGAAAGGGTCGCGGTCCAGCACCACCAGGTCGGCCGGGCGGCCGGGCTCGATCACTCCGGCGGGGGAGCGGTTGATCCAGGCGGAGCCGGAGGTGTAGGCGGCCATGGCGGTGGCCAGGTCGATGCGCTGGCCCGGCAGGAACGGCGTCCCCGCGGTCGGGTAGCCGGCGTGGACCGAGTCGCCCGGCTCGGTGCGGTTCACCGCCACGTGCATGCCCTGCAGCGGGTCGGCGCTCGAGACCGGCCAGTCGCTGCCGGCGCAGAAGCGCGTGCCGTGGTCGAGCAGGTCCTTGAACGGGTACTGCCACGATGAGCGCGGCTCGCCCAGGTACGGCAGCGTCAGCTCGTCCATCTGGGCGTGGTGGGTGGCCCACAGCGGCTGCAGGTTGGCCGTGACGCCCAGGGCGGCGAAGCGTGGCACGTCCGAGGGCTCGATGATCTGCAGGTGGGCGATGTGGTGCCGGTTGGCCGGGTCCGTGCCTTCGAAGCTGTCCAGGGCCTCGCGTACGGCCCGCTCGCCGATGGCGTGGAAGTGCACCTGGAAGCGGAGCCGGTCCAGTTCGGCGACGTACTCCTTGAGCTTGTGCGGGTCCACGTACGACAGGCCCGTGCCGCCGCACAGGCAGTACGGCTCCAGCGTCGCGGCCGTGAAGTTCTCCGTGATGCCGTCCTGCATGATCTTGACTGACACCGCCTTGAACCGGTCCAGGCCCTCGGCCGTGGACCTGCGCTCCATCAGGTCATCGATCTGGTCCAGGCCGCGGGTCCGGTCCCACCACAGGGCGCCCGCCACGCGCGCCCTCAGCCGCCCTGAGCGGGCCGCGGACAGGTAGGTGGGCAGTTGGTCGTCGGAGCCCGCGTACGAGCCCACGATGGCGTCCTGCCAGCCCGTGACGCCCAGCGAGAACAGATGCCGCTGCGCGTCCTCCAGCGCGTCCTCCATGTCCTGGGCGGTCGGGCGCGGGGTGAGCAGGCCGACCAGGTCCATCGCGCCTTCGTGCAGGACGCCGGTGGGCGTGCCGCCGGGGTCGCGCTCGATGCGGCCGTCCACCGGGTCGGGGGTGTCCTTGGTGATCCCGGCCAGGTCGAGGGCGCGGGTGTTGACCCAGGCGGCGTGGTGGTCACGCTGGATCAGGTAGGCCGGGCGGTCGAGGAAGTCGAGGTGGTCGCGGTGGGGCAAGCCGCTCGGGAACGCCGACATGTCCCAGCCGCCGCCATCAACCCACGCCTTGTCAGGATTTTTCGCGGCATAGTCCGCGATCTTCGCTATATAGGCGTCTAGGCCGAAAACTTCGGACAAATCGCACTTCGCACGTTCCAGGCCCGCCTGGACCGGGTGAATGTGCGCGTCCGTGAAGCCCGGCGTCAGCAGGCCGCCGGCCAGGTCCACCGTCTCGTGGGACGGCGCCTGGCGGGCCAGCTCGGCCTCAGGGCCCACGCCGGCGATCACGCCGTCGTTCACCAGCACGGCCACCTGCCGGACGCCTGCCGGCGTGAAAACGCGGCCGCCGCGGAAGAGGATCTTCATCAAGGTCTCCTTCGGTCAGATGATCAGTGACCGGTGATGAGGTCGGCGAAACGGGCCAGGGCCGAGGTGCGGGGCATGGCGCGTTCGCGGTGGTCGGCGACCCGGTACAGGCGGTACATCGTGTGCACGCCGAGCCAGCGCAGCGGCTCCGGCTCCCAGGCGCGGACCTTGCGGCCCACCCACGGCAGGGACGTCAGCTCCGTCTCCTCGCCCAGGATCAGGTCGCGGAGCGTGCGGCCGGCCAGGTTCGTCGTGGTGACGCCATGGCCCGTGTAGCCGCCTGCCCAGCCCAGACCCGTGGCGGGGTCCACGTGGACCGTCGAGCACCAGTCACGAGGCACGGCGAGCACGCCTGACCAGGCATGCGCGATCGACGACGAGCGGGCGGCGGGGAAGAACTCGGTGAGCAGCCGCCACAGCGCCTCCACGGTCCACTCGTGGGTGTGGCCGCGCGCGTCGACGCGGGAGCCGTACAGGTAGGGGCGGCCGCGGCCGCCGAAGGCGATGCGGTCGTCGGCGGTGCGCTGCGCGTACATGTAGTAGTGCGCCATGTCCCCGAGCAGCTCGGCGCCGCGCCAGCCGACCTCGTCCCAGAACGACGGCGGCAGGGGCTCGGTGACGATCATGGAGCTGTTCATGGGGAGCCACTGGCGGCGCAGGCCGGGCAGGCGGGCGGTGAAGCCTTCCGTGGCGCGGATCACGTGGCCGGCCGTCACGGTGCCGTACGGGGTGATCGCCCGTTGCGGGGCGATCTCCGTGACCGGGGTGCGCTCGTAGATGGGCACGCCGAGTCCCCGGACCACCCGGGCCAGGCCCTGGGCCAGCTTGGCGGGCTGGATGCGGGCGCAGTGCGGGCTCCAGGAGGCCGCCTGCGCCCCGGCCACCCGTACGTGCTCCGCCGGGTCCACCAGCCGCAGGTCGGGCTCCTCGATGCCCCACTCACGGGCCGCCGAGACCGACTCGCGCAGCCTGGCGGCCTGGGAGGGGGTGCGTGCCACGTTCACGACGCCGCCCTTGACCAGGTCGCAGTCGATGGACTCCGTCTCGCAGACCGCGATGACCTCGTCGATCGAGGCGTACATCTCGCGCTGCAGGCGCCGCGCGCCCGTGCCGTAGCGTTCGTGCGAGCCGGCCAGGTCGCCGGTCAGCCAGCCGCCGTTGCGGCCGGAGGCGCCGAACCCGGCGAACTCCTGCTCCAGCAGCACGACGCGCAGGGACGGGCGGGCTCGTTTGAGGTAGTACGCGGTCCACAGGCCCGTGTAGCCGGCACCGACGATCGCCACGTCGGCCTCCAGGCCGCCGTCGAGCCTGGGGCCAGGGGCGGGTACGCCGGCGGACCGGTACCAGAAGGACACGTCGCCGTTCACGAACTCTGACGACAAGGGAACACGCACGCTCATGCCCCGTATCCTGCTATATCCGGACACAGAACCGCATCTAGCGACGAATCTCGTGATCGATGCGGTACGGGACGCAGGGAGCCGCGTCGGTGCGGCTCCGCGGCGGAAGCGGCGAAAACAACCATCTTCTGGCAAAATCCGGATATATAGGTTCATTCCATGAAGCGAGCTCCGAAACACGTCGTTAGCGGAGGCGTAACAGCGCCCCGGCATGCTGGTGGACATGGGATTCTTGCGCATCCGCACCACGGTGGACGAGCGGCCCGGGCGGCTGGCCTCCCTCGCCTCGGCCCTGGCCGACAGGGGCGGCAACATCCTCGGCCTGAGCGTGCAGTCCGACACCGACGGAACCGTTGACGAGTTCGTCGCCGACATCCCCGCCAACCCCGAGACCGTGCGCGAGGCCCTGGAGGCGGCCGGCGGCCGCCGCGTCCAGGTGGTCCCCGCCACCGCCCACGAGCTGACCGACGAGCCCACCAGGGCCCTGCTGCTGGCCTCCAGGCTGCGCTCGATGCCGTGGCGGCTGCCCGAGCTGCTGGCCGAGCTGCTGCGCGCGGACGATGCCCGGTGGATCTATGGTGAAGCGGTGAGCGATCTCCCCGACCCGACCCAGCTCGTCGTGCCCGTGGCCGCCCGTCGCGCGGTCCGCCTGCGCCGCGCCGACCTGCCCTTCACGCTGACCGAGGCGGCCAGGGCCGCCTCCTTCGCCAGGCTCGCCCAGCCGGCCGGCGAGCAGAGCGGCGCCGAGCGCACGATCAAGCTGGGCGACGGCGCGGAGGTCACCGTCCGCCCGCTCACCTCGATCTACCGCGAGGCCGTACGCGACCTGCACGACAGGTGCTCGCCGGAGTCGCGCAGGTTCCGCTACTTCACCTCGATGCCCGCGCTGCCGGCCCGCATGTTCGACCGGCTGTGCGACAGGAGCAGGGGATATTCGCTGGTGGCCGGGCATGACGGGCAGGTCGTGGCGATGGCCAACCTGATGTTCACGCCCGACCCCGGCATCGCCGAGATGGCCTTCCTGGTCGAGGACCGCTGGCAGGGGCTCGGCCTGGGCACGGCCATGGCCAGGATGCTGGTGGCGGCGGCGCGCGATCTCGGGTACGCCGAGGTCAAGGCCACCATGTTGTCCGACAACGCGAGGATGCGCAGGCTGCTGATCTCCCTGGGCGCCACGCTCGGTTACACCGAGGACCCCGGCGTGGTCGAGGCCCGGCTCCCCGTCGGCGCGCTGGCCTCTGCCTGATCGACGGGCCTGATCGACGGGCCTGGTCGACGGGCCTGGTCGACGGGCCCGGGCGACGCGTCTAGCCCACGCCTTCTTCGTCGTCCCGCCGGTCCCCGGGCTGCTCCCCGGGCGGCCGGTGGATGCCCAGATGGCGCTCGATGCGCTCCAGGCTCTCCTCGATCCGCGTGAGCCGCTCGCCCAGCATGGATCCGCCGGCGAAGAACACCTCGCTCGGGCGGTCCTTGGAGCCACGGCCGACGCGGTCGAGCAGGCGTTGCCGTACGTCGGCCAGGTCCGCGCCGGTGTCCGCGAGCGCCTGCGCGGCCAGCCCCTCGCCCTCCCTGATCAGCCCGAGCAGGATGTGCTCGGTGCCGATGTAGTTGTGGCGCAGCTGGAGCGCCTCGCGCAGCGACAGCTCCAGCACCTTCTTGGCCCGGGGCGTGAACGGGATGTGCCCGCTCGGCGGCTTGCCGTCGTGGCCGGTCTCGCGCTCGATGAAGGCACGTACGTGCTCCAGGTCCACCCCGCAGCTGTCGAGCACCAGGGCGGCCAGTCCTTCACCCTCGTGGATGAGGCCGAGCAGGATGTGTTCCGTGCCGATGTATGCGTGGTTCATCATCCGCGCCTCCTCCTGGGCGAGGACGACGACCCTGCGCGCGCGGTCGGTGAAGCGTTCGAACACAGGAAAAGCCTCCGTTCGACTGGGGCTGCCTCCACTATGCGCTACAAACCCGGCCATGTGGGGTATTTGTCCTGTGTGGATCTTGACGAGGTGGCCGACCGCCTTTATGCGCTCCCGCCGCCGGAGTTCACCGCCGCCCGCGAGGCCGAGGCGCGCGCGGCCAAGGACGCGGGTGACGTACCGCTCTCGCGTGACATCGCGAGACTCCGCAAGCCCACGGTGTCCGCCTGGGCGGTGAACAGGGCCGCCCGCGAGCATCCGGAGGAGCTGGCCGAGCTGCTCGACGTGGGGGAGCGGCTGCGCGCGGCCTGGCAGGAACAGGACGCCGACGCCCTGGCCGAGCTGACCCAGCGCCGCAACGCGGTCACCGGCCGGTTGAGCAGGCTCATCAGGCAGGCAGGCGACCTCTCGCCGGCCGCGGCCACGGAGGTCGACCAGACCCTGGACGCCGCGGTCGTGGACGCCGACGCGGCCGATCAGGTGCGCCGCGGCCATCTGGCCAAGCCGCTCGCCTACAGCGGCTTCGCGCCCGCCCCCATCCCCCGCGAGCGGCCGGCCAAGCGGAAGAGATCGACCCCCGAGGAGGAGGCGGACAAGGCCAGGGAGCGCGAGGAGGCCGAGGCCAGGAAGGCCAAGGAGCGCCAGGAGGCGGAGGCCGCGCACCGGGAGTGGCTCGACGCGCTGGAGAAGGCGACCACGGAACACGACGAGCGTGCCCAGAAGGTCGCCATGCTGGAGCACATGCTGGCCGAGGCCCGCAAGGAACTGGACGACAGCAGGAACCGCCTGGAGGTCGCGCGGCGCGAGGAGCGGCACGCGCGGCAGCGGCTCGATCGTTAGGCTATGGTGTACGAAACGGTTTCGTACACCTCTGAACGGAGTGGCGATGACTTCGTGGACCCCTGACTCCATTCCCGACCTGACCGGCAAGAGCGCCGTCGTGACCGGCGCCAACAGCGGCATCGGCCTGCCCACCGCGCTCGAGCTGGCCCGGCACGGCGCGCGTGTCATCGTGGCCGCGCGCTCGCCCGAGAAGGGAGGCGCCGCGGTCACGCAGATCCTGCGGGAGGTGCCCGGCGCCCAGGTCGAGTACGCCCGCATCGACCTGGCCGACCTGGCCTCCGTCAGGGAGTTCGCCGAGGGTGTCGGCGAGGTGGACCTGCTGATCAACAACGCGGCCATCGGCATGATCCCCCGGCAGGAGACCAAGGACGGCTTCGAGATGCAGTTCGGCACCAATCACCTGGGGCACTTCGCCCTCACGGGCCTGCTCCTGCCGAAGCTGCTCGCCCGGCCGGGCGCGCGGGTGGTGACCGTCTCCAGCGACGCGCACGTCGTGGGCAGGCTCGACTTCGGCAACCTGGATCTGGAGCGCGGCTACGGCCGCATGAGCGCGTACGCGCGGTCCAAGCTCGCCAACCTGCTCTTCACTCTGGAGCTGCAGCGACGCGCCGAGAAAGCCGGCACGGGCCTGATCTCCGTCGCCTGCCACCCGGGCACCACCGCCACGAACATCGTCAAACTGGGGCTGCTGCAGCCCCTCTTCGGCCTGTTCTTCCAGTCGGCCGAGAAGGGCGCCCTGCCCTCGCTGTACGCCGCCACCTCGCCCGCCATCCGCGGCGGCGAGTTCGTCGGCCCGAAGATCAAGATCCTCACGCCGTCGGAAAGGGCCAGGTCGGAAGAGCTCGCCGGGCGGCTGTGGGACGTGTCCACCGAGCTGACCGGCGTACCATTCAAGGAGATCGCCTACAGCTAGAAGGACGTGTACGTGGCTCCACTCGACCCCGAGCGTGACAGGGCCATCCTCGACGCGACGATGGAGCTGCTGTCGGAGGTCGGCTACGACCGCATGACCGTCGACCAGATCGCCAAGCGGGCCAAGGCCAGCAAGGCCACCATCTACCGGCGCTGGGCGGGCAAGCCCGAGCTGGTCGTGGACGTCATCTGCCGGCGCTTCGACATGGACGCGCCGCTCGGGCAGGACACCGGCTCGCTCCGCGGCGATCTGGCCGCCATCTTCCGCAGCCTGTGCGAGGCGGTGGAGCGCAAGCACACGCTGGTCATCGGGCTGTCCTCGACGCTGGTGTCCAACCAGGAGCTGGCGCGCACGCTGCGCGAGCACATGCAGGCCAAGGACCTCGGCGACGTCAAGGCGCTGCTCGGCCAGGCGGTGGAGCGGGGAGAGCTGGCCGCGGCCGTGGATCCCGGGCGGCTGTTCGCGGTCGCGGAGGCGCTGGTCTGGCATCGCATGATCTTCAACGGGCCGCCGCTCGACGAGGCGTTCGTCGCGGAGTCCGTCGACGGGGTGCTGCTGCCGGTGGTGACCGCCTGGGCGGCGGCCTAGCCGGGCCCGCGCGTGGCGTGGGCCAGGTAGGCGCACACGGGGAAACCCTCGTGTGCGTACGGGCTCGCCAGGCTCGTGTAGTGGGCCTCGATCCGCTCGACGACCTCCGGCGGCTGACCGGAGATCATCGCGAATCGCGGCCCGGCCGCCTGCACGATGTCCGTCCACCAGGATCGGAGATCCACCTGGTGCCGCCACCTGAGGGTCTCCACGGCCGGCTCCTCGAACCCCGCGGTCGTGAGCAGGGCGGTGAAGCGGGCCGGCGTGTCGTTGGCGGTGAACGGGCGGGGCGGCGGCTCGTACGGCACTCCGGCGGCCTCGATGGCCTCGGTGAAGACGTTCGTGGCCGTCATCTCGTCGGCCTTCCACCACGTCAGGGCGATCTGCCCGCCCGGGCGCAGGACCCGATGCAACTCGCTGAGCGCCGCGGCGGTGTCCGGCACGTGGTTGATGACGAAGTTTCCCGCCACGGCGTCGAATTCTCCGTCCTCGAACGGCAGGTCCGGAAGTGCGGCCTGCCGGATCGTGGCGTACGGGTGGCGCCGCGCGGCCAGCTCCACCATGTCGGGGTCGGCGTCCACCGCGGTGACCTCCGCCCCTAACGCGAGGGCCGCGGCGGTCACCACGCCGGTGCCGCAGCCGACGTCGAGCAGGCGGGCGGCGTGTGCCCGCTCGAGCAGGGGGCCGACAGTGTGGGAGCTCAGCTGGGCGAAGCCGCGGTCGTACGCTTCGGCGTTGATCACATGACCTAGCGTAACCCCAACACGTATCTTAACACTTTGATGTTAGATTCCGGCGGTAGCCCTATGAAACCGGAAATGCCGGACCTAAGGTCATCGCCATGACCACCACCGACGCCTTCATCGACGCGCTGCCCAAGGTCGAGCTCCACGTCCACCTGGTCGGCTCGGCCTCCGTCGCCACCGTGCTGGAGCTGTCCCGCCGCCACCCCGGCAGCGGCGTCCCCACGTCTGAGGAGGAGCTGCGCCGCTTCTACACCTTCCGCGACTTCCCGCACTTCGCCCAGGTGTACCGGGCCGTCAACCAGCTGGTGCGCGAGCCTGAGGACGTGGCGACGCTGGTGCTCGGCCTGGCCCGCGACCTCGCGCCCCAGGGCGCCCGCTACGCGGAGCTCCAGGTCACGCCGTATGCCCACCACGTCGTGGGCATGCCCATGCGCGAGGTCACCGAGGCTCTCGACCTGGCCGCCCGTCGTTCGCTGGCCGAGCACGGCGTGGAAATGGCGTACATCTTCGACATCCCCGGCGAGTTCGGGGAGGAAGCCGCGAAGATCACCATCGACCACGCGCTCCAGGAACCTCCCGCCGCGCTGGTAGGTTTCGGGATCGGCGGCATCGAACAAGAACGCGTGAAATATCGCGACGCCTACCGTTCCGCGTTCTCCGCCGCCCGCACCGCCGGCCTCCACAGCGTCCCGCACGGGGGCGAGATGTCCGGCCCCGAGACGATCTGGGAGGTCATCGAGGGGTACGGCGCCGAGCGCATCGGCCACGGCATCAACTGCCTCGCCGACCCCCGCCTGGTGGCCCACCTCCGCGACACCCAGCTCCCGCTGGACGTCTGCCCCACCTCCAACGTGTGCACGGGCCAGATCGCCCGCATCGAGGACCATCCGCTGCCCCGGCTGCTGGAGGAGGGCCTGTTCGTCACGCTCAACAGCGACGACCCGCCCATGTTCGCCACCACGCTCGCCGATGAGTACCGGGTGGCCGCGAACGTCTTCGGGTTCGGCAAGGCGGAGCTGGCCCACCTGGCCAAGAACGGCGTCCAGGCCTCGTACCTGGCAGGGAATCGCAAGGAGGCATTGCTGAGAGAGATCGACGATCTCATGAATGCCATCTCCGTCTGACAGCGTGACGCTCCTGCCCCCCCGCCGCCGGTCGAGGTCAGATGATCAGGGCGACGCCGCCCGTCCCAGCTCTGGCGGGATCTTCCCGGCCGCGGCCCGGTCCAGGAGGAACAACGTCCGCCCGCGTCCGCGGGCGCCGGCGGACGGGACCTGGACGGGGCCCGAGTGGGACAGGGCCAGGCGGACGGCGCCGGACTTCTCCTCGCCGGCCGCCACCACCCACACTTCCCGTGCCGCCTGGATGGCGGGCAGGGTCAGGG
>NZ_VCKY01000126.1 GCF_005889735.1 Nonomuraea turkmeniaca | reverse complement strand
ACCTCGGCCGCCACCCGCACCGCCCGCGCGTGCTCGGCCTCCGACAACGCGGAGAACTCGCCGGTGCCACAGGCCACGAACACCCCGCCGGGACCATGCTCCATGCCCTGTCGGATGTGCTCGGCCAGCACCTGCTCGGCGAGCGTGCCGTCGGCGGCGAACGGGGTCACGGGGAAGAACAGCACACCGCTGAGATTCATAGGGATTCCTTCAGTTCAGTACGCCAACTACGCTTCGCCTGCCAGCCCAGCAACCGCTCGGCCTTGGCTGTGG
The DNA here is from genome assembly GCF_005889735.1 of Nonomuraea turkmeniaca. Lineage (GTDB taxonomy): Bacteria > Actinomycetota > Actinomycetes > Streptosporangiales > Streptosporangiaceae > Nonomuraea > Nonomuraea turkmeniaca. Next base: position 31,058 of record NZ_VCKY01000126.1, on the reverse strand, counting down.
AAAAGGCCGGGGAGGTCCCGGTGAGCCCGGCCGCGAACGGCTCCGTACCGGGGATGACCTGGGGGAGCAGCTCCGCCAGCGGCTTCCTGGCCAGCGCGTCCGTGGCGCCGACGAAGAACACCTCGCCGTTCGGCAGCTCGGGCAGCGCCTCGATCAGCACCCCCACCATCTCCGAGGCGTCCCGGGCGTCGACGTAGTTGAACAACGACACCCCGCCCAGCTCCGGCCGGTCCAGCCGCTCGCTGACGGTGTGCCCCGACTGCGTGGGCGCGCCGGCCCACTCCTCCGGAGGGATGACGAAACACGGCCTGATCGCGGCCAGCTTCGTCGTTCCCGCCTCGGCGAACGCCTTCATGGTCTGCTCGGCCGCCACCTTGGACAGGTTGTACGCGTTCCACGGCCGCACCGGGTGGTCTTCGTCGATCGGCAGGTACGCCGGCGCCCACCCGCCGGGGGCGCCGTACCCCATGACGGTCGGGCTGCTGGCCACCACCACGCTCCGCACCCCGAGGGTCACCGACGCCTGGCAGACGTTGAACGCCAGCTGCGTGTTGACCCGGTAGATCACCGATTCCGGCCGGCTGAACGGAGTGGCGATGGCCGCGAGGTGGATCACCGACTCCGGCCGGAATCTGGCGATCACCTCGAACGCCTCTCCCGTGTCCGTGAGGTCGGCCGGTAGGGTGGCCGCAGCCTCCGTCGGCGTGCCAGGGGCGCTGTCGACGCCGATGACCTCGTGCCCGGCCGCCGCGAGCGTGTTGACCACGCTGCGGCCGAGGCGTCCTGCGCTTCCGGTGACGAGGACTCTGCTCACCGTGAGGGGCTCCTTAGACTGCAAACAGTTGCACTAAACCTTTGTGTCACTGGGCCCAGGGCGTCAAGGGGTGATTTCATTCCCCTAGCGCCACCTGGGAGTTCCCGGTGGGTTTCGGTATGCCGTAGACCGGCAAGCGCTTTCAGCGTACTCAGGGTGTCTGCAAGCGGTTGCGTTAGGGTGGGCGACTGTGACAGTGACGATTCGTGATGTGGCCCGGGCGTCCGGCGTGCACGTGTCCACCGTGTCGCGGACGTTCTCCGCGCCGCACATGGTGAACGCCGCCACCCGTACCAGGGTACTGACGGTGGCCGAGGAGCTGGGATACCGCCCGAACCGGGCGGCGCGGGCGCTCACGACCGGCCGCACGCACAACCTCGGGTTGATCGTGGCCGACATCGCCAACCCGTTCTTCCCGCCCTTGATCAAGGCCGCGCACGCCGCCGCGCGGCAGCGGGACTACCACCTGTTCGTGGCCGACACCGACGAGGAGCCGGCCGCCGAGGAAGAGCTGGTGCAGGCGTTCTCCAAACAGGTGGACGGCCTGGTGTTGTGCAGCCCCCGCTCGTCCAACAAGGCACTCGAGCGGCTGGCCGAACGGGTGCCGTTCGTGGTGATCAACCGGAGGCTGCGCGGCGCCGCCACGGTGCTGATGGACGTCGGCCACGGGGCCAGGCTGGCGGTCGAGCACCTGGCCGGGCTCGGGCATCGCCGCGTGGCGCTGGTGTCGGGGCCGGCCGGCTCGTGGACCAGCGCGGAGATCCGGACGGCCGCCGAGCAGGTGGCCGGCATCGAGCTCGTCGTGATCGGCCCCAACGCGCCGACCGAGCGGGGCGGGTTCGCCGCCGCCCAGCGGGTGCGGGACGCGGGGGTGACCGGTGTGCTGGCCTACAACGACCTGGTGGCGATCGGGCTCATCGAGGGGCTCGGCGAGCTCGGGCTGGCCGTGCCCGAAGACGTGAGCGTCGTGGGGATCGACGACATCGTTCCCGGACGGCTCAACCGCCCCAAACTCACCACGGTGGCCATGCCCACCGCGGCGGCCGGGCGGTTGGCGGTGGATCTGCTCATCCAGGAGGTGAGCGCCACCACGTCGCTGGAGACGCGCCTGGTCATCAGGGACTCCACCGCACCGCCACGATAGCCAGGCCGCTGCAACCGGTTGTACTTTCCGAGAGCCAAATTCATCTGACTTCTTCGAAGGCCAACTCTGTCACCTGGGAAAACGCCGTTGCGATATATCGGTAACGGCTATGTAACGCCTGCAAAGGGTTGACGTAACTTTCCCGGCGGCTATAGGAAAGCGCTATCCATTCACATTTCGCCGGAAGGTCCGTGTGATGACTGACGTTTCGGTGGCGGTGAAGCCCCGGGGAGCGGCCACACAACCCGCACGCGGCGGTCACCGCTCCACCCAACGTTCCCGCCGTGAGGCGCGGGCCGCCTATCTGTTCCTGGCGCCCTGGTTCGCCGGCCTGCTCGTCATCACGGTCGGCCCGATCTTCGCCTCGTTGTACCTCTCCTTCACCGACTACAGCCTCCTGGAAGAGGCGAAGTGGGTCGGGTTCGACAACTACATCACGATGTTCACCGAGGACCCGAGGTTCCTGTCCTCGTTGAAGGTGACCACGATCTACGTGGTCGTCTCGGTCCCGCTGCAACTGGCCTTCGCGCTCGCGCTGGCTCTGGTGCTCGACCGGGGGCTGCGCGGCCTGTCGATCTACCGTTCGATCTTCTACCTGCCCTCATTGCTGGGCGGCAGCGTCGCGATCGCGATCCTGTGGCGGAAGGTGTTCGGCTCGGATGGCCTGGTCAACGCCGTGCTGGCGATCTTCGGCATCCAGGGACCCGGCTGGGTGGGCGACCCGGACACCGCGCTGGGGACGCTGATCCTCCTGCACGTGTGGACCTTCGGCGCGCCGATGATCATCTTCCTGGCCGGGTTGCGGCAGATCCCCAGCAGCTACTACGAAGCGGCGGCGGTGGACGGCGCGGGCATATGGCGCCAGTTCAGGTCGATCACGATGCCGCTGCTGACCCCGATCATCTTCTTCAACCTCGTGCTGGAGATCATCAAGTCCTTCCAGTCGTTCACGCAGGCATTCATCGTGAGCAGCGGCAAGGGCGGTCCGGCCGACTCGACGCTCTTCTACACGCTCTACCTCTACCTCAAGGGGTTCAAGAGCTACGACATGGGCTACGCGGCAGCGATGGCCTGGGTTCTCCTGCTCATCATCGCCGGGCTGACCGCGGTGAACTTCCTCGCTTCCAAGTATTGGGTCTTCTATGGCGACACCAAGTAGGCCGCTCCCGGTCCTGTTCCGTCCGCTCAAGGGCGGGCGTCTGGTCAAGCACATCCTGCTGATCGGCTTCGGCCTGGTCATGCTCTATCCGCTGTTCTGGATGATCTCCAGCTCGCTCAAGCCGGAAGAGCTGATCTTCCGGGAGCCCGGGCTGTGGCCGAGCCAGGTCACCTTCGAGAACTACACCCAGGGCTGGTACGCGCTGAAGCACCCCTTCGGCTACTACCTGTGGAACTCGGCAGTGGTCACGGCCCTGTCGGTGGTGGCGAACCTGGTGGCCTGCTCGCTGGCCGCCTACGCCTTCGCCCGGCTGAACTTCCCGCTGAAGAAGTTCTGGTTCGCGATCATGCTGGGCACGATCATGCTGCCGCACCACGTGGTCATCGTGCCGCAATACATCATGTTCTCCGAGCTCGACCTGATCAACACGATCTGGCCGCTGGTGATGCCCAAGGTGCTGGCGACGGACGCGTTCTTCGTCTTCCTGATGGTGCAGTTCATCCGTACACTGCCGAGGGAACTGGACGAGGCGGCCGAGATCGACGGAGCGGGCTACTGGCGGATCTTCATCAGAGTCGTCATGCCGCTCTGTATGCCGGCCCTGGCCACGACCGCGATCTTCACCTTCATCTGGACGTGGAACGACTTCCTCAGCCAGCTCCTTTACCTCAACAACCCGGACAACTTCACCGTTCCGGTCGCACTGCGCACCTTCCTCGACGCCAGCAGCGACTCGTCGTGGGGGCCCATGTTCGCCATGTCGATCATCGCGCTGGGGCCGATCTTCGGCTTCTTCCTGGCCGGTCAGAAGTACCTGATCCGTGGTGTCGCCACCACGGGCCTGAAGTAGCACCTCCAACTCAACACCCCCCAACTCGAATACCCCCTAGGAGGTAGAGCCGTGAGCTCTGGCAAGAAGATGTGGTCGGCGGCGCTGCTGGCCACCGCTGTGCTGGCGGTCACCGCGGCCTGTGGCAGCGGCAGCGGTGGCGGTGGCGACAGCGCCGGCGGCAAGACTGTGCTGCGCTTCTCCTACTGGGGCAGCGACGCGCGACAGAAGATGACCGAAGAGGTCATCAAGAAGTTCGAGGCCAAGAACCCGACCATCGATGTCCAGGGTGAGTTCTCCGACTTCGCCAGCTACTACGAGACGCTGTCCACGAAGGTCGCCGGTAGCGACGCGCCCGACGTCATCACCCTTGAGATCCGCGGCCTGCGCGAGTACGCCGACCGCGGCACGCTGGCCGACCTGGCCAGCAAGGTCAACACCGCCGATATCGACGCCAAGGTGCTGGGCACCGGCATCATCGACGGCAAGCAGTTCGCCATTCCCACCGGCGTCAACGCCTTCTCCCTGGTCGTCAACCCCAGCCTGATCCAGAGCAGCAAGGCGGAGCTGCCCGACGACACCAAGTGGACCTGGGACGACTACGTCGCTCTGGCCTCCAAGGTCTCCTCCGGCTCCGGCGGCAAGGTCACCGGAACGCAGCTGAGCTGGAACCCGGCGTACCTGCAGATCTACGCCGCGCAGAAGGGCGAGCCCTTCTACAACGGCAACAAGCTCGGCCTGAGCCCCCAGACGATCAAGGACTGGTGGGCCATCATGCAGAGCCTGATCAAGGACAAGGGCGCCCCCGACGCGGCCAAGAGCTCCGAGATCGGCGCGACCAGCATCGACCAGTCGCTGCTGGCCACCAACACCGGCGCGATGGGCATGTGGTGGAGCAACCAGCTCGGCGCGGTCACCAAGGCCTCCGGTCAGCAGCTGGACCTGCTGCGGATGCCGAAGGTGCAGGGCGCCACCTCCAGCGGCATGTTCCTGCAGCCGGCGATGTTCTACACCGCCTCCTCCAAGTCGGAGCACGCGGCCGAGGCCGCCAAGTTCATCGACTACATGATCAACGACGCGGAGGCGGGCTCGATCATCCTCAGTGACCGCGGCCTGCCGGCCAGCTCCAAGGTGCTGGCGGCGGTCAAGGACAAGCTGCCGGACGCGGACAAGAAGACGCTGGAGTTCATCGACAAGGTCAAGAGCGAGCTGGCCGACCCGCCTGCCGCCCCGCCGAAGGGCGCCAGCGCCATGGAAGACATCCTCACGCGGTACTCCGAGGAGGTCATGTTCGGCCGGATGACCCCTGACGACGCCGCACAGAAGTTCATCACCGAGGCGAACGCCTCGATCGCAGGCTAAAGGAGAGTTATGAGGTACGCGTTCGTCGGGCTCGGGCACCGCGCGCAGATGTACGTCGACGCGCTGCTCGGGGAGTGGCGTGACGCCGGCACCATCGTCGCCCTGTGCGACACCAACCGGACCCGCATGAATTATTACGTCGAGCGGATCGGCCGGCAGGTGCCGTGTTTCTCGCCCACGGAGTTCGACAAGATGCTCGAGCTCGCCGACGCGGTCATCGTCACGACCGTCGACGCCACGCACGCTCGTTACGTGTGCGCGGCGCTCGACGCCGGTCGTGATGTCATTGTGGAGAAGCCGCTCACCGTTGACGCCGAAGGTTGCGCGGCCATCGCCGCAGCCGCCGAGCGCAGCAGCGGCAAGCTGATCGTCACCTTCAACTACCGGTACTCGCCGCGTAACTCGGCCGTACGCCGGCTGCTCATGGAGGGCGCGATCGGCGAGGTGACGTCCGTGCACTTCGAGTGGACGCTCGACACCATCCACGGCGCCGACTACTTCCGCCGCTGGCACCGCGACCGGGCCAACTCCGGCGGCTTGCTCGTCCACAAGTCCACCCACCACTTCGACCTGGTCAACTGGTGGCTCGGGGCGGCTCCAGAGCTCGTCTTCGCCCAGACCGACCTGCGCTTCTACGGCGCCGAGAACGCCAAGAAGCGCGGCCTGGAGGAGCGTCCCGAGCGAGGGCAGGGCGCTCCGGGGCTGGGGACGGACCCGTTCATCCTGGACATCTCCGCCGACCCGCGGCTCAAGCGGCTCTACCTGGACGCCGAGCACGAGGACGGCTACATCCGGGACCAGGACGTCTTCGGCGAGGGCGTGAACATCGACGACAACATGTCCGTGCTGGTTCGTTACGACAACCGGACTATCCTCACCTACTCGCTGCACGCGCACGCCCCCTGGGAGGGCTACCGGGTGGCCTTCAACGGCACGGCCGGGCGGCTGGAGCTGGACGTGGTCGAGCGGGCGTGGACGTCGCCGCACGCCGCCATCGACCCGAGCGCGACCGGCAAGGATCGTGAGCGCGACCATCAAACACAGGAGCGGCGAACGGTCAGGCCCGAGAGCGGTAGCTCGCGTGACCAGCGAGGGCCGAGTGAGCGCGACCATCAAACACAGGAGCGGCGAACGGTCAGGCCCGAGAGCGGTAGCTCGCGTGACCAGCGAGGGCCGAGTGAGCGCGACCATCAAACACAGGAGCGGCTCACGCTGCACCGGCACTGGAGCAGGCCGGAGGAGGTGCCCATCGAGTCAGGAGCCGGCGGGCACGGCGGCGGCGACCGCCTGCTGCTCAACGATGTCTTCCGCGGTCCCGACAACGATCCGCTGGCCCGGCAGGCCGGCTACCGCGACGGCATCCGCAGTGTGCTGACGGGCGTCGCGGCCACCGTGTCGGCGACGACCGGCGTCCCCGTGCACCTGGTGGACGACGGGACCCGTGTCGGCTGAGACCACCGGGCCCGCGCCCGCCGCGCCGTCCGGGCCCGTTACCGTCGACCGGACCGGGCCCGTTACCGCGGACCGGGTCGAGCCTGACTCCACGGACCGGACCGGGCTCGTCTTCGCTGAGCTGGCCGGGATCGCCGCGGCGCAGCTCGGGATCTACCCGCACGCGGGACCCGAGCTGCGGGCGGCGGCGCGGGACGCCCTCGGGGTGCTGGACCTGCGTGCCGGCGACGTGCGGGTGGAGCGGACCTGGACCGACGGGGAACTGGCGGGCGAGGAGTTGTCCTGGTCCGTCGGGTTCGGGCCGCGGACCCACGCCTTCCTCCTGCGGCCCCGGGACGCGGCCGGGCCGCTGCCCGGGGCGGTGGCGCTGCACTGCCACGCCGGCATGAAGTGGGTCGGCAAGGAGAAGATCGCCGACGGCCCGGAAGCGTCCTCGCCGGAGGTGGTGCGGCTCAGGGAGGACATCTACGGCGGCCGCGCCTTCGTCAACGAGCTGGCCCGCCGCGGGTTCGCCGTGCTGGCGCACGACGTGTTCGCCTGGGGCAGCCGCCGCTTCCCGCTGGACACCGAGCCGGCCGCGCGGCCGTCGGCCCCGGCCGGCGACGCCGCGGCCCGCCCGCCGTTGAGCGCGGCCGACCGCTACGACGCCGCCGCCAAGCAACACGAGCACGTCGTGGCCAAGCACTGCGCGGTGCTCGGCACGTCGTTCGCCGGCGTGGTGGCCGGCGAGGACCTGGCCGCGGCGGCCTACCTGCGCTCCCGGCCCGACGTGGGCCCGGTCGGGTGCGCCGGCCTGTCGGGCGGCGGGCTGCGGGCCGCGCTGCTCGGCGCTTTCGACCCGGACATCGGGGCGGTCGTCGTCGCGGCGATGGTCTCGTCGTACCGGGACATGCTCGACGGGCACATCGCCAAGCACACCTGGATGTTGTACCCGCCGGGCCTGCCGCGCCTCGGCGACTGGCCCGACCTGGTGGCGGCCCGCGCGCCGGAGCCGCTCATGGTCCAGTACGCGATGAGCGACGCGTTGTTCCCCGAATCAGGCATGCGCCGCGCCCACACCATGATCAGCGAGCGTTACCAGGACGGCCCCTACGAGGCGGTCTTCGCCGACGTGCCACACAGCTTCGACGTGCCCCGGCAGGAGCAGGCCTTCGACTGGCTGGCCCGCCACCTCCGATGACCTGCCGCCGCCCGGCCTGCCCCGGGCGGCGGCACCCTGCTCGCTGTCGTGCACGCTCAGCGGTGCTGCGATGGATGTCCTCGCTTTCGCTGCGGATCCATCGCAGCCCTAGTCACCCGCCTTCCACTGCGCGATCAGCTTGTCGTAGTCGAGGGTGGCCGGCTTGCCGCGCTCGTCGGCCAGCTTCGGCGCGGGCGCGCCCGGCTGGTCGTACCAGTACTGGGCCGGCTGCTCCGGGTTCAGCTTCGGCGCGCAGTCACCGCCGTAGCCGCGCCGCTCCAGCCGGGACAGGATGTCGTCCTGCTGCTTGGCCAGGTTGTCCATCGACTGCTGCGGTGTGGTCTCGCCGGTGACGGCGGTGGCCACGTTCTGCCACCAGAGCTGGGCGAGCTTCGGGTAGTCCGGCACGTTCGTCCCGGTCGGCGTCCACTGCTTGCGGGCGGGGGAGCCGTAGAACTCGATCAGGCCACCGTACTTCTTGGAGTTCTGGGCGAAGTACTCGCTCTTGATGTCGGAGTCCCTGATGAAGGTCAGGCCGACGATCGACTTCTTCAGCGACACCGTCTTCGACGTGACGAACTGCGCATACAGCCAGGCCGCCGCCCGGCGCTCCTTCGGCGTGTTCTTCAGCAGGGTCCACGAGCCGGCGTCCTGGTAGCCGAGCTTGTTGCCGTCCTTCCAGTACGCCCCATGCGGGCTCGGCGCGATGCGCCACTTGGGTGTGCCGTCGCTGTTGACGACCGGCAGGCCTTCCTTGGTCATGTCGGCCGTGAACGACGTGTACCAGAAGATCTGTTGGGCGATGTTGCCCTGCGCCGGCACCGGCCCGGCCTCGCTGAAGTTCATCCCGGCGGCTTCCTTCGGGGCGTACTTCTTCAGCCAGTCCACGTACTTGGTGAGCGCGTAGACCGAGGCGGGGCCGTTGGTGTCGCCGCCGCGGGTGACCGACGAGCCGACCGGACGGCAGTTCTCGACCCTGATGCCCCAGTCGTCCACCGGCAGGCCGTTGGGGATGCCGGGGTCGCCGTTGCCGGCCATGGACAGCCAGGCGTCGGTGAAGCGCCAGCCCAGTGACGGGTCCTTCCTGCCGTAGTCCATGTGGCCGTAGGTCTTCTTGCCGTCGATGGTCCCGTTGCCGTTGACCTTGTTGGTGAAGAAGTCGGCGATGTCCTCATAAGCCGCCCAGTTGACCGGGACGCCCAGATCGTACCCGTAGGCGTCCTTGAACTGCTTCTTGATCTCCGGGTCGGTGAACCAGTCGTAGCGGAACCAGTAGAGGTTCGCGAACTGCTGGTCGGGCAGCTGGTAGACCTTCTTGTCCGGGCCGGTGGTGAAGCTGATGCCGATGAAGTCGTTCAGGTCCAGCGTGGGCGAGGTGACGCCCTTGCCCTCGCCGGCCATGTAGTCCGACAGCGGGATCACGTAGTCGCCGCGCGAATGGGTGCCGATGAGGTCGGAGTCGTTGACGTAGGCGTCGTAGATGTTCTGGTCGCCCTGGATCTGGGTCTGGAGCTTCTCGACGACGTCACCTTCCTGGATCAGGTCGTGCTTGATCTTGATCCCGGTGATCTCGGTGAACGCCTTGGCGAGCTGCTGGGACTCGTACTCGTGGGTGGTGATCGTCTCGGACACCACGTTGATCTGCATGCCCCGGTACGGCGCCGCGGCCTTCATGAACCAGTCCATCTCCGCGAGTTGCTGGTCCTTGGCCAGCGTGCTCGGCGTGAACTCCTGCGACACCCACCGTTGCGCCGCCGCCTTGCCGTCGGCCTCCTTGAAGTCGCTCGACGGCTGTTGCGCACCCTGCGCGCAGCCGGCGATCACCAGAACGACCGCGGCCAGACTAACGGCCGCGGACCTGCCTGCCCGATGCCTCATTGCATGGCTTCCCTTCTGTCAGCCCCATATCCCGATCACGACCACCACAAGGAGCGCGCACCCCAGCGCGAGCCACATGGACAGGTCGGTGACGGCCATCCAGGCGGTCAGCACGACCGCGGCGCTGATCAGGCCGATGTACAGCCGGTCGCCCCGGTCGGTCTCGATGCGCAGGAAACCTCGCCTGGCCACGGGAGGGGAGACGCGGGCCCAGACCGTCATGACGACGAGCAGCAGGGCGAGCCCCACGAACACCAGGGCCGTCGGCAGGGTCCAGACCATCCACTCGAGCATTCGCTAGACCCTTCCCAGGGCGAAGCCCTTAGCAATGTAATTACGCACGAACCAGATGACGATGGCGCCGGGGACGATCGTGAGCACGCCCGCCGTGGCCAGCAGCGCCCAGTCCACCCCGGCCGCGCTGACCGTGCGCGTCATCGTCGCGGAAATGGGTTTCGCGTCGACCGACGTGATGGTCCTGGCGATCAGCAGCTCGACCCAGCTGAACATGAAGCAGAAGAACAACGTCACGCCGATCGCCGAGCGGATCATCGGCAGGAAAATGCGAATGAAGAAACGGGGTAGTGAATAGCCGTCTATCGCCGCGGTCTCGTCGATTTCCCGGGGGATTCCCGACATGAAACCCTCGAGGATCCAGACGGCGAGCGGGACGTTGAAGAGCATGTGCGCGATGGCCACCCCGAGGTGGGTGTCGAAAAGCCCGACGCTCTGATAAATCTGGAAAAATGGCAGTAGGAAGACGGCGGGCGGCGCCATGCGGTTCGTCAGCAGCCAGAAGAACAGGTGCTTGTCGCCGGCGAAACGGAACCGCGAGAACGCGTACGCCGCGGGCAGCGCCACGATGAGCGACATCACCGCGTTCATCGAGGTGTAGATGATGGAGTTCAGATAGCTCGAGTACCACGTCACGTCCGTGAAGAACGTGACGTAGTTGTCGAAGGTCACGCGCTGCGGGATGAGCGCGAAGTTGCCGAGGATGTCCTCGTTCGGCCGGATCGACATGCCGAACATCCACAACAGCGGCAGCATGAGCGTGGCCACGTACAACCAGAAGACCGTGCGTGCCCACGGGAGCCGGCGCCCGGTGGTCCTGGCCATCCGCCTCACCTCCCCGACCTGGTCAGCACGGTGAAGAAGACGTAGCAGAGGACCTGCACGATCAAGAAGTAGATCAGCGAGAACGCCCCCGCCGGTCCCACGTCGAACTGGCCGACGGCCATCTTCGACAGCAGGATGCTCAGGAACGAGGTCGCGTTGCCCGGCCCGCCGCCCGTCACCACGAACGGCTCGGTGTAGATCATGAAGCTGTCCATGAACCTGAGCAGGATCGCGATCGTCAGCACCCCGCGCAGCCTGGGCAACTGGATGTGCCGGAAGGTTGCCCACCCTGACGCCCCGTCGATCTGCGCGGCCTGGAAGTACGGCTCGGGTATCGACCGCAGCCCCGCGTACGCCAGCAACGCCACCAGCGGCGTCCAGTGCCACACGTCCATGACGAGGATCGTGATCCAGGCGTCGGTGGAGTCGAGCGTGTAGTTGAAGCCGATGCCGAGCACGTTGTTGATCGTCCAGCCGCCCAGCCCGATGTCGGCGCGGGCGAAGATCTGCCAGATCGTGCCCACCACGTTCCACGGGATGAGCAGCGGCAACGCGACCAGCACCAGCGCCGCCGACACCCAGAACCCGCGGCGCGGCATCGCCACCGCGATCGCCACCCCCAGCGGGATCTCCACCAGCAGCACCTGTGCCGAGAACAGTAGCGTCCTGACGAACGCCTCGCGGTTCTCCGGACGCCGCACGGCCTCGTAGAACCAGTCCAGGCCGACGAACACCCGGTCACTGGGGCTGAAGACGTCCTGGACCGAGAAGTTGACCACGGTCATCAGCGGGATGATGGCGGTGAACGCCACCGACACGACCACCGGCAGCACCAGCCACCAGGCCCGGTTGTCCTTGCGCTTCAGGTCGGCGCGCGTCTCCTGGGGCTCGGCGGGCGCGGTCGTGACGACCTCGCCGCTCACCTGGCTGCCCGCGGTCACGTGGCGCTCCTTCCGTCGAGCGGCGCGAGGAAGCCGCACCTGACCTGGTCGCGGAAGAGGAACGTGCGATCCGGCGGGAAATGCAGGAACGCCTCCGCGTCCGGCCGGTAGCCGGACCCCGCCGTGGTCCTGGCGATCACGGGGTGCTCGCCGACCTGGGTGTGGACCAGGTCGTACGCGCCCATGCGGTCGACCCCGGTCACCCGGGCGGCCACCCCGGGGGAGGCCCGGGTGAAGCTCACGAACTCCGGCCGCACACCGATCCGCACCGGCCCCGGCGGCAGGCCGTCAGCCACCGAGCCGACGTCCGCCTGCCCGACGCGGACGACGTCGCCGACGATCTCCGCGGGCACCATGTTCATGCCCGGCGAGCCGATGAAGTGCCCGACGAACTCGTGCGACGGCGACAGGAACAACTCGGCCGGCTCGCCTGCCTGCACGATCGCCCCCTCGTTGAGCACCACCACCTCGTCGGCGAACGTCAGCGCCTCGGTCTGGTCGTGCGTGACGTAGATCAGCGTGTGCCCGGTGTCGCGGTGGATCTCCTTGAGCTTGCTGCGCAGCGTCCACTTCAGCGCCGGGTCCACCACCGTGAGCGGCTCGTCCAGCAACACGGCCGCCACCTGGGAACGCACCAGCCCGCGGCCCAGGCTGACGATCTGCTGGCGGCCCGGGTCCAGCCGGCGCGACCTGCGGCGCAGGAGGTGGTCCAGGCCGAGCAACCGGGAGACCTGGCGGACGCGCTGGTCGATCTCCGCCTTCGGATACTTCCGGTTGCGGAGGGGGAAGGCCAGGTTGTCGTAAACGGACATCTCCTCGTACAGGACCGGGAACTGGAAGACCTGCGCGATGTTCCGGCCCGCCGTCGGCACATCGGTGACGTCGCGGTCGTCGAAGAAGATCCGCCCTGCCGTCGGCGTGATCAGGCCGGAGATGATGTTCAGGAGCGTCGTCTTGCCGCAGCCGCTCGGGCCGAGCAGCGCGTACGCCCGCGACGTGCGCCACGTCCACGTCATGGGTTTGAGCGCCCACGTCGTGCCGCCGTCGTAACTGTGCCCGACGCCTTCCAGGCGGATGTCAGCCATGCAGGTCGACCTCCGCGGCGCTGGTGGCCAGGAGTCGCCCGCCGGCCTCGTCGAAGACGAAGATGTGCGCGGGGTCCACGTACACGACCGTGGTCTCCCCGGGTGTGAACAGCTGGGTGCCCGGCAGGTGGGCCACCAGGTGACGGTCACCCTGCAGCAGCAGGTGTAGGAACGTCGCGCTGCCGGTCACCTCGGCGAGCCTGATCTCGGCGGGCAGCTCCAGCGCGCCGGGCCCGTCGCGGGCGATCCGCACCTGATGGGGGCGGATGCCGAGCATGACGTCGTGGCCGGTGGCGTGCGCGCGAGGCGCGGGGAACGACGTGCCGAGCACCTCGATCCTGCCGTCGCGGACCACGCCGGGCAGGAGGTTGAGCGGGGGGTCGCTGAGCGTCGCGGCCACGGCGAGTGTGGGCGGGTGGGCGTACATGTCGGCGACGTCCCCGACGTGCTGCACCCTGCCCTCGCCCAGCACCACGGTCCGCGCGGCGAACGTCAGTGCCTCGTTGGGGTCGGCCGTGGAGTAGAGCACCACGCCCGGGGTGTCGGCGAACATGGTTTTGAGGTCGGCACGCAGCTGCTCGCGGAGCTTGAAGTCCAGGTTGGCGAGGGGCTCGTCGAGGAGCAGCACGTCCACGGGGCGGGCCAGCGCGCGCGCGATGGCGGTGCGCTGCTGCTGGCCGCCCGAGAGCTCCGCGGGCCGGCGGCCGAGCAGGTCGGAGATGCCCATGAGCTCGGCCACCTCGCGGACGCGGGGGTCGATCTCGTTCTTGCGGAACCGGGGGTCCAGGCGGAGGGGGGAGGCGATGTTCTCGTAGACCGTCAGGGACGGATAGTTAATGAATTGCTGATAGACGAAGGCGACCGATCTTTTCCGTACGGAAATGCCGGTGACGTCTTTTTCGTGTACTACCACCCGGCCGGAGTCCGGGGGTAGTAATCCGGCTGCGACGCGCATGAGCGTCGTTTTTCCCGCGGTCATGGGACCGACGAGAGTGGTCATTCCGTTGGGTAATTCCAGATGAACGTCGTCGAGCCAGGTCTCCCCGCGTTGCCGTACGGAGACGCCATCGAGAATCAGCGTCACGGGTCCTCGATCCTCTCTCCTTAACTCCATCTAACATCATCTGAAACTTTGTGCAAATCACGGTTTGACGTCGAGATAACCGTGAATGGCCTGGGCTATCGCCATGGCGATGTTCGCCCTGGTTATGGCGACTTAAGGGGAAATATCAGAACATGGCGCCATAGGGCCATTCCAGGCACCGGCCGCGGGCCTCGCCGCCGCCTTCGGCCTGGCCCCCGTCCGGCCACGACGTCGTCATCGTGGACGCGCAGGCCGAGGGGCCGGCCCGTCAGGAAAGGACCGCCGCGATCAGGGCAGGATCGCGTCCACGTACCCGCCGTCCACCCGCACCGCTCCTCCCGTGGTGGCCGAGGCGAGCGGCGAGCTGAGATAGGCGACCATGTTCGCGATCTCCTCGGGCTCGATCAGCCGCTGGAGCAGCGACTGGGGCCGGTGCTCGCGCATGAACGCCCGCTGCGCCTCCTCCCACGGCAGGTCCTTACTGACGAGCGAGTACACGAAGTCCTCCACGCCGCCCGTGTGCGTCGGCCCGGCGATCACCGAGTTGACCGTCACCCCGCTCCCGGCCGCCTCCTTGGCGAACCCCCTGGACACGGCCAGCAACGCGGTCTTCGTCATGCCGTAGTGGATCATCTCGGCCGGGATGACGACGGCCGAGTCGCTGGCGATGTACTGGATCCGCCCCCAGCCCCGCTCCTTCATGCCCGGCAGGTACGCACGCGTCAGCCGGACCGCGGCCAGCACGTTCACCTCGAAGTAGCGCCGCCACTCCTCGTCGCTGATCTCCAGCGCCGGCCTGGCGCCGAAGATGCCGAGGTTGTTGACCAGGATGTCGACCTGCGGCAGCGCGCTCAGAACCTGCTCGCACCCCGCGTCGGTGGACACGTCGCCGGGCGCCGCCACCAGGTCGCCGTCCATGAGCTCCATGGCCATCGCCACGGAGCCCCCGGTCCGGCCGTTGATGCCGACCCGGGCCCCTGCCTCGGCCAGCCCGGTGGCGATGGCCGCCCCGATTCCCTGAGTCGATCCGGTGACGAGTGCGGTCTTCCCGCTGAGATCTATGCGCACGATGTTGTCCCCCCGTTCGCCATTGTCCCTCGATCAGTGTGCGCGGGCTCGCAGCGGGGGTCGGGCTCGCTGCGTAGGCTGGAGACCGGCCGGAAGATGTGGACGCGGAAGAGGCGTGGGTGCACCGGATCCTGTGGGTGGTCGTGGCGGTCGCCTTCGTGGTGGGTCTCGTCGTGCCGTCGGATTCTGCCGAGGAGCCGCCGGGGGAGTGCCCGCCGCGAGACACGCGGGTGGTGGCGCCGTACGCGGTCACCGGTTACTGGGTCATCCCGAGAGCCGATCCGTGTGTGACGCGGCGGATGGTGGAGGCGATCCACGCGATCGGCGGGGACACGCTCGTCACGTTCGGGCCGCGGTTCAGCGTGGGCGCGGAGCCCGGCTGCGTCGTGGACGGGCGGCCGTGCGCCGACGTGCCGGGGGTGCGGCACGTCTATTCGTACGTCACCAGCGAGGAGTTCGGGCCGGGCCTGCTGCGCTGTCCCGGTCTGGATCGGCGGATCGAGAGTGACGGGCGGATCTTCTACCGGGTGTCGCTGGCGACGTCCTGCGACGCTCGTGTCCACGACCTGGTGTTGGTCTCCACGGATGGCGACGGCCTCGGCAACCTGATGACGGAGGCGGCGGCGTACGGGATGGGGGTCTTCCCCGGGCTGCCTGCCGCGCCGCAGCGAGCGGACAAACCGTGGGAGCCGGACCTGGCACACCTCGGCGCGCTGAACGCCTTCACCGCGCGGATCCTCGCCGACTACCGAGCCCGGTTCGGGGCGGCCTTCGCCGGGGTGTATCAGTCGTTCGAGCTGGCCATGCGGAAACGTTCCGCCAAGGACCCGATCATCTCGCTGTACGCCGCCCAGCACGCGGTCGTCGCCTCCACACTGCCCGGCGAGAAGGTCCTCGTCAGCCCGTACATCGACGCGCGTCGTGGGCGCGGGTTCCCGCCGGACCAGGTGGAGACGGGGATGGCCGACATCGCCGGCACGCGGGCGGGCCTGCCGATGGCCATCGCCGTGCAGGACGGGCGGGGCACCGGGAAGGTGCCGGTGTACGGGGCCGACGAGCGGGACTCGCGGGTGGAGCCGCGGCTGGCGCCCGTCGTCGGTGACGTGACCTACGGGCAGGCGTACTACGGCTCCACGCGGGACTACATCGAGGCGGCGGCACGGCGGGTGCCGCCGGGGGTGGAGCTGTGGGTGAACGTCGAGGGCTTCGAGCCCACGCAGGTGGCCGGCGAGTGCGGGCGCGTAGAACCGCTGCCGCTGCGCGGACGTCCTTCCAAGCCCAGACTGGACCGGCAGATCATGGCGACCGGCACCTACGCTCACAAGATCATCTCGTACGGCTGGGAGCCCTTCTTCACCTGCCAGGCCCGCTACGACACGCCTTCGCTGGCCGATGACATCGTGCGCGAGTGGCAGCAGCCGATCATCGTCAACGTGACGCCGAAGGAGATGAACGGGCGGCCGGGAGTGCTCGTCGAGGGCTACAACCTGCGCGGCGGCACTCTTCGCTTCGGCTCGCAGGTCATCGAGCAGGAGTGGCACGGGCGGCAGGGCCGATTCGAGTCCGCCTGGGCGCCGTACGTGCCGGCGAGCCCGCCGACATCGATCATCGCCACGAACGCGGCAGGACTGGCCAACACGACCCCCTACGTGATGCCCTAGGTCAGGGCCGACACCAGGATGTCCGTCAGCAACGCGGCCTGACCGCCGTCCTCGTCGAGGTCCGGATCGAGGATCGTCACCTCCAGCCCGACGGCCCCCGGCAGGCCGACCAGGCCGCGCAGTAGCTCGGTGAGCTGGGCACCGTCGAGCCCGCCCTTGGTGGGGGAGTCCACAGCGGGCAACACGGACGGATCGAGCACGTCAGCGTCCACGTGGATCCAGAACCCATCGAGCTCGTCCCGCACCAGCACCTCCCTCGCTCCGTCGATGTCGATCTCGCTGCCGGCCTGGTAGGCGATCCCGCTCTCGGCGATGTCCCGCACGTCATCCTTGTCCCGCACCCCGAGCACGATCACATCCTCGTCCCGCACGTACGGCCGCAACCCGTCGATGTCGGTGAGGTAGTCGTCGCCGCGCCCGGTGACCAGGGCGAGGTCCTCCCCCGCGGCCGCGCCGACGTGCGGGGAGTTGCCGAGGTGACGGAAGTCGGCGTGCGCGTCCACGTACGCCAGCCCGTACCGGCCGCGTTTTCGCAGCGTGAGGGCGGGGCCGAGCAGGATCGAGCAGTCCCCGCCCAGCAGTAGGGGAAACCCGCTGATCCCGGCCAGCCGATCGGACAGCGTGCGCGCGTAGGCGGCGATCGCGGGTCCGTTACGCACGCCGTCGCCCGGCTTCCACGTGGCCACGTAACGGGGCGGCACGACGGCGCCGGCATCGGCCGCGCCGAGCCGCCGGACCAGCCCGGCGTTCCGCAGCGCCCAGGGGGCCTTGTAGCAGCCGGGGACGGCGCCGCGCGCGGGCGGGCGCAGGCCGAGGTTGGAGGGCGCGTCGAGGACGACGAGATCTCTGTCAGGGGTTATTCTGTTCATAGTCGTGACGGTAGCAAGGGGAGGGCGGATGCGCCAGTTCGCGGAGACGGGGATCGTGGCGATCGATCTGGCGAACACGTGGGACGAATACCTGGACGACCCTGAACGCTTGCCGGACGTGTCCGAGCTGCGCCGTTTCTGTCGCGAACTCGGCGGGTTCGACCGGGCGGATCTTGATGCTGCGGACATCGCCGCGAAGGACCTGCCCGTGGAGGATCTGTCTGTGGAGGGCCTGTCTGTGGAGGGCCTGTCTGTGGAGGGCCTGACCGTGGAGGACCTGGCCGCGGTCCGTGCGGTCCGGGACCGGCTGCGTGTCGTGCTGGTCGGCGAACCTCCCGGCCGTCCTCGCGCGCTGGCCCAGTGGACGGCCGAGCTCCCGGTCCGGGCGGCCGTGGAGGATAAGGACGGCCTGCCCCGCCTGCGGCTCACCGCACCTGCCGACGCCACCCTGGCCGAACGCCTCGCCGTCCGCGCCGTCGCCGACCTGCTCGACCTCGCCGCCTCAGGCGACTGGGACCGCCTGCGCCTGTGCGCGGCCCGCCCGTGCCAGGACGCCTTCGTCGACCGCAGCCGCCCAGGCCGCCGCCAGTTCTGCTCCACCCGCTGCGCGAACCGCGCCCACGCCGCCGCCTCCCGCGCCCGGCACCGGTGAACGTGGTCAGCGTGCCGGGAAGCCGGGGATCACGAGAACGGATCGAGCCACGCAAAAGGACGTATCCGCGGCCTCGCCCCTCGACGAGGCGTGCCGTTCGGGGGCCGGAATTGTCGGTCGTGGTCGATAGCTTGCGATCATCCCCCCGACGATGGAGGTTGGTCGATGTATCGACAGGGCGACATCCTGATCATGCCGATTCCGGAGGAGTCCGCACCTCGCACCATGCGGTCCGAGCCGCGGGACGCCCGGGGGCGGCTGGTGCTGGCGCACGGCGAGGCCACCGGGCACTGCCACGCGATCCCCGGGCCTGGCACGCTCTCCGGCGGTTTCCTGCACCTCCCCGAGGGAGGAAGGCTGGTGCACGAGGAGCATGACGCGATCTCGCTGCCCAAGGGCTGGTATCGGGTGATCAGGCAGCGCGAATACGTGCCGGGGTCCTTCCGGGTGGTGGCCGACTGATGGAGACGTTGACGTGGGAGCGGGTCGCTCGGGCCACCGGTCCGGGAGGCGATCCGGAGGCGGCCGTCCGGCAGGCGTACCGTGCGGCCGGGCTGGTCGAGCCGGAGCACGTTCTCGTGCTGGGCTCGCCGGCGATGGGGGCCGTGGCGGCGGCATGGCTGACCGGCGACGGCACCCGGCGCCGGGCCTTGGAAGAGGCCGGACCGGCGGCGGGAGAGCCGGACGGAGATGGGGCGGCGGCGCGGAGTGAGCCGGATCGGGTGACTGACGAGGCGTTGTTCGGTGCGTTACGGGCGATGGGCGAGCCGGGGCGGTCGGTGCGGGACGTGGTCCGCACCCAGCCGTGGGAGCGGGCCAGGGCGGCGGTCCATGCCGAGCTCGGGCCCGCCGGTTGGGCGGCGCTGTGGGACCAGACGGGCGCACGGTTGTGGCCGCAGGTCGACCAGCTGGTCACCGCCATCCGCCGAGGGCTCGCCGACCTCGGTGGCGAGGTGCTCCGGCAGGCGCTGGACGCCGTGCTGGGGCAGCACGACGCCCCCTGGTTGTCGGCGTTCGACGGCTTGGAGGGGCTCAAGCGGGTGGCCGAGTGCGCGGGCTGGTGGTGGCCGTACGAACGGGTGGCGATCGTCACGGAGCGGCCCGTGGAGCTGCACCTCGACGACCTCGGACGGCTGCATCGCGCGGACGGGCCCGCCATGGCCTACTCCGACGGGTTCGCCCTGCACGCCTGGCACGGCATGCCCGTCCCCGCCGAGTTCGGGGCCTCGATGAGGGACATCACGCCCGAGCGCATCCGGGAGGAGGACAACGCCGAGTTGCGCCGCGTGATGCTGGAGCACTTCGGCTACGACCGCTATCTGGCCGAGTCCGGGGCCAGGCCGGTTCAGCGCGACGAGACCGGTGTCCTGTGGTGCATCGACCTGCCCGGCGACGAGTCGATCACCATGGTGGAGGTCGTCAACTCCACGCCCGAGCCCGACGGCACTCGCCGCACATATTTCCTGCGGGTGCCGCCGTGGGTGCAGCGGGCACGACAGGGCGTCGCGTGGACGTTCGGCATCGCCGAGGAGGACTACCGGCCCGAGCGCGAGACCTGATCGCCAACACGATCCCCGGTCACACCGCGCGCCGCAAGGTCCGGCACCGGACGGCTGCCTCTGGTCCGCCGCATTGGTGTGCGCATAAGGTTTGGCCAAGGTCGGCGGAACCTTGTTGGGGGAACCGATGGAGTTACGGCTCCTGGGTCCGGTTGAGGTGTGGAACGGTGAGCGGCAGGTTCCCCTCGGGGGACCCAAGCCGCGGGCCCTGCTCGCGGCCCTGCTCCTCGACGTCGGCCGGGTGGTCACTGCCGAGCGGTTGATGGAGGTGATCTGGCGGGACGACCCGCCGCCGACCGCGCGTGGTGTGCTGCAGACCTATGTCGCCTCGCTGCGGCGGGCTTTCGACGGTGCGGACCTACCGAAGATCATCGTCTCGCACCGGGTGGGCTACGCGGCCGAGATCCCACCGGACGCCTTGGACAAGGGCGTTTTCGAACGGCTTGTGGACCAGGGACGCCGGGCGGCGCGTGAGGGCGATCACCAGGAGGCGGGGGGCTTCTTCCGCGCGGCACTGGCCCTGTGGCGGGGCCCCGCACTCGGCGGCATCGGCGATACCTACCTGCGTCCGGAGGCCGTCAGGCTGGAAGAGCTGCGACTCGCGGTGCTCGAGGAGCGGATCGCGGCCGATCTGGCGGCGGGCGAGGTCGAAGGCCTGATCGACGAGCTCACCGAGCTGGTCGCGGCGCATCCCATCCGCGAGCGGCTGCGCAGGGATCTCATGGTGGCGCTCTACCGCGCCGGCCGTCAGGCGGACGCGCTCGCGGTCTACCAGCAAGGCAGGCGGGCGCTGATCGAAGAGCTGGGGATCGAGCCGGGCCCGCAACTGCGGGGGGTGCACGAAGCGATCCTGCACTCCGATCCCGCGCTGCTGGGCGCGACCAGGACCGTCCGGCCCCGGCAACTGCCCTCCGCGCCGCCCGACTTCACCGCGCGCGAGGAGGAGATCGCCGCGTTACGCGAGCGGCTCATCAGGCCGAATACCACGCCGGTCTGCGTGATCTGCGGGCAGGGCGGCATCGGCAAATCCGCTCTGGCACTGCGCGCCGCACACGAGCTCGCGCGCTACTACACCGACGGTCAACTCCACGTGGAGTTGCGCGGTACGACATACACACCCGCCACTCCCGCGGAGATCCTGGGCCGTCTCCTGCGCGAACTCCAGCCTCCCGGCACACCGCTCCCCCTCACCCTGGAAGAGCGCGCCAACCACTACCGCACCCTCCTGGCCGACCAGCGCAAGCTGATCGTGCTGGACGACGCCGGCTCCGAGGCGCAGGTACGACCCCTGCTGCCCAGCGGCCCCTGCTGCGGTGTGATCATCACGTCCCGCAACCGCCTGGCAGGCCTGGACGGCGCCGTACACATCGACCTGGGCGTGCTGCCCGCCGAGGCCGGCATCGAGCTGCTCGCCCAGATCGTCGGCCACGAGCGGATCGCCGCCGATCTCGACGCGGCACAGCACATCGTCCGGCAGTGCGGCGGTCTGCCGCTCGCACTACGCATCGCAGGGGCCCGGCTGGTCTCACGACGTCAATGGTCAGCGCGACGACTGGCCGACCGGCTGGCCGACGAACAACACCGGCTCGACGAGCTGGCCGCCGGAGACCAGGAAGTGCGCGCCAGCATCGCGCTGAGCTACGCCATGCTGCCCACCGCGGAGAAGACGGCGCTGCGCCGGCTCGGGCTGCTCGGCCTGCCGAGCTTCCCCGTCTGGGTCGCCGCAAAGGCGCTGGAGACCGGCCACCGCGAGGCCGAGCAACTGCTGGAGCACCTCGTGGACGCTTCTCTCCTCGAAGAGGCGGACGTGGACGCGACCGGTCAGGCCCGCTACCGATTACACGACCTGATCCGGCTGTTCGCCGCGGAACGCGCGCACGCCGAAGAGCCGTCGGAAGAGTTGACGGCCACGGTCGGCCGGGTCCTGGGCGGCTGGTTGTGGCTGATCGAGCGGTTGAGCCAGGCCGCGCCCACCGGGGCGATCCCCATGCGCGCCGCCCCCGGGCTGGCTCGTCCGGTGGACGACGAGGCCGCGCGGCCGGCGCTGGCCGACCCGCACGCCTGGTTCCGCAGCGAGGAAGAGGCACTGATCGTCAGCGTCGAACTGGCGGCCGCCATGGACCTCGACGAACTCGCCATCGAACTCGCCTGCGCCGTCTCGGCGGCGGCGTTCGAAGGCCACCAGTACATCTTCGACGACCCGTTCGCGGCCTGGCGCCGGATGCACGACGCGGCGCTCGCGGTCGCGCGGCGCATGGACAATGTCCCCGGCGAGGCGGCCTTACTGGCCGGTCTGGGCCACCTCTACTACGCGAGGGACGCCTTCGCGGAGTCCCGCCAGTATCTCGGCCAGGCCCTTTCGCTGTTCCGTACGGCCAGGGACACTCACGGGGAGGCGGCCACCCTCGCCGCGCTCGGCGCCGCCTGCCGCGAGCAGGGGTATCTGGCCGAGGCCCTGCATTTCCTCGGCCAGGCCGAGAGGCCATGGAACGACCTCGCCGACGCGTCGGCCCTGGCACACGTCAAGCGGCTGTCGGGCACGGTGCACCTCGAACGCGGGGACTACGCGGCGACGTGGGCGGATCTGACCGCCGCGCTGGCGCTCTACCAGCAGGCGGGGAACCGCCGTGGTACCGGTCTGACCCTGCGCAGCATGTCCATGTACCACCGTGCCAGAGGCGAGCACGACAAGGCCGCAGAGCTGTGCGAGCAGGCGTTGAAGATCTTCCGCCCCCTCGGCGACCGGCTGATGGTGGCCTACTGCACCCGTTCCCTGGCCAAGGCCTGGATCCGTCTCGGCAAGCACGATCAGGCGCGGCAACCGCTGGAGGAGGTGCTCGCCGCCACGCAGGCGTTGCAGGATCGCTGGGGCGAAGCCTGCACCCTGCGCACGCTCGGGGAGCTCGACCTGGCCGAAGGACGTCTCTACCAGGCCAAGAGCCGTCTGGAGGAGTCATTGCGGCTGTGGGAGACGCTGCGGAGCCGCCCCTTCCACGCTCGTACCCAGCGTGACCTGGCGCTGGTGTACCGGGCGCTCGGCAACAATGCCATCGCCGACGCCATCCTGGCGGAGGCGCTGGAGACGTTCCGATTGCACGGCTGCCGTGAATACGACGAACTATCACAGGAAATGCCCTTCTGATCCATTGCAGCGTTTTTGGAGCGGGCCACTGCAGCATGGCGTTGACGTCTCAGGCCGGAGCGTCCACGGCTGGCAATGGAGGGCTCCATGCAGGAAATCGTGTTCCTATCCGATCCGCGGATCGCCGAGGTTCCGGTCAAGGAATGCGGGGAACCCTTGGTGGACCTGCGTACCGTGGAGGCCCTCAGGGTCGACCCGCGACTCGCCGATGAGGCGGGCGCGTACGCGCACGTCCGGCTGAGCGTGGCCGACCGCCTGGTCGTCGCGCAGACGCGCCTGCGTCGCGAGTTGCGGTTCCTGATCGTCGAGGGATACCGTCCGCCCAGCCTGCAGCGGCAGTACTTCGCCTCGGCCGTCACCCGCCAGCGGGCCGCGCGCCCCGACTGGGACGACTCACGTGCCCGGATAGAGGCGAGCAGGTACGTCTCCCCGCCCGAAGTGGCTCCCCACACCACCGGCGGCGCGGTCGACCTGACCTTGTGCACCTCCGGCGGTGTCGAGTTGGACATGGGCACATCGGTCAACGCCACGCCGCCGGAGAGCGACGAGGCCTGCTACACCGCCTCGACCGAGATTTCCCAGGAAGCCAGGAACAACCGCGGCATCCTGGGCGACGCCCTGACCTCGGCCGGCTTCGTCAACTACCCCACGGAGTGGTGGCACTGGTCCTTCGGAGAGCGTTATTGGGCGTTCATCACCAAGGCCCGCTACGCCCGCTACGGCATCGGGGACGGCCCGGCACCCGCTGCGCCACGGTGACCGAGGAGGCCGGGGGACGGCTCGCGGGGCCAGGCGGCGGGGATGCGCTCCGGGACGCCGCCGGCGAAGACGTCGTAGAGGCCGAGCGGTTCCAGGTGGACATAGCCGATATGGCAGTCACAGGCCGCAGCGGGGCAGGGCGGCCGGGGGCGTAGCGCCGCGCGGTACGAGCCGTCGTACAGGTTGCCCAGCACCTCGGGGATGAAATGGCAGCGCCGGACCGTGCCGTCGCCGTTTACCGAGATCACGTCGTCCCCGGTGCGGCACGGCAGGCCCGCGCTGGGGTGCGCGAAGCGGCTGTAGTGGAACAGGGGGTCGATCTCCGACCATTCGGCCGCCTCGCCGTCGGTGTAGAGGCGGCCCTCCTCGGCGTTGACCCATAGGTACGTGTCCGCCGGCAGGTCGGTCCTGAGCCGCCGCGCGTGCGTCAGGTGCGCGGGGTCGCCGACGATGCCGACGCTGTGCCGTACCGGCAGCGAGCGGATCTTGCCGAGGAACCGGTCGTAGGGGACCTGCGTCGGGTGGTACGTCACCCACAACGCCGCCCGGTCCGATGCCTCGGACAACCATTCGGTACGGCAGCTCAGGTTCGTCTGAATGGCGACTTTCGTGACGTTCGGCAGCCAGGAGAGCTCGACGAGCGCCCGCCGGTACCACGACCTGACCAGCCCTTCGCCCCACGGCGTGAACAGCACCGACACCTCGAACGGCTGCTCGGCCACCCACCCCGCGAACCGCTCCAGCGCCGCCCGGTCGGCCCGCAGTTGCTCGGGCGTGTCGCGCCGCTTCGCGAACGGGCAGTAAGCGCAGTCGTAGTCGCAGCTCGCCAAGGGCCCGCGGTAGAGGATGGTCAGCACGGCGCGTACTCGTTCATCAGCCGCCTGACCCGCGGCGAGAACAGCGCGGGCCCGATCGCGTCCGAGTAGGCCAGACCTTCCGCGGTGAGCCGCACCGTGCCCGGATCCACCCGTAGCCAGTCCGCGAAATGATCCATCGGGAAGTCGTCCAGCACGTCCGTGCCGAACCGGCCCAGGTAGAGCTCTCGCGACAGGCCCTCCGCCTGCAACAACGACTGGATGAGATGCCGTCGCGCACGCTCCTCGAGCGACAGCTCGAAGCCCACGTTGGCCACGCCGAACTCCGTCCGTCCGACGTAGTCGTCGATGATCGACCGTACGTTCCGCGCCTCCACGGCGTACTCGAACGAGTAATGCAGCCCGCTCGTGTACGACCGCGCACCGCACCCGAGCCCCACCATGCCATCGGTCTGGCAGCAATACCCGGTTGCCGGCCCGGCGCCGCCGGGCAGCCGGAACATGCGCATCGAGACCTGCTCGTACCCGGCCGCCGCCAGCCGGTCACGCCCGGCCCTGTAGAGCTCCAGTCGCTGGTCGTCCCACGCCCGTCCCTGCTTGCCGAGCCCCGTGAGCGGCCGGACGTACAGGGGATAGAGGTACAGCTCCTCGGGATGCCACGCCAGCGCGGCCTCGATCGAGGAGAGCCACGAGTCGACGGTCTGCCCGTCGATGCCGTAGATCAGGTCGATGTTGAGCACCGGCACGCCGGCCGCGCGGATCGTGTCGAGCGCCGCCGCGACCTCGGCCCGCTTCTGCGGGCGTACGGCGGCGCGGGCCTCGGCGTCGATGAAGCTCTGCACGCCGATGGACACGCGTGTGGTCCCGCGCTCGACCAGGACGGCCAGGCGGTCCGGGGTGGCGGTCGCGGGAGAGGTCTCCACCGACAGGGGGATCCGGTCGAAGGCGACGCCCATCGCCCGCTCGGTCAGGTCGAACAGCCGGGCCAGCTCTCCCGCGCTGAGGTACGTCGGCGTCCCGCCGCCGAACGCCGCCGTGGCGAAGCCGGTCTCCTCCAGCGCGTCCCGCACCTGCACGGCCTGGCGTTCCAGTGTGTCAAGGTATGCCGTGACCAGCGCTTCCGGGGCGCCGGTCCGGGTGAACAGGTTGCAGAAGCCGCAGCGCATCTCGCAGAACGGGATGTGCACGTACAACGAACCCGGCCGCTCCCCGGCCCACACCTCTTTCAACGACGGACGCGGATCGAGCGGCCGGTACGCGGTCTTGTGCGGATAGGCGTAGACGTAACCCTCATACGGCCGCATGATCCTCCAGTACGAACTCGGCGTACGGAACCGTCCAGACCACCTCGTGGCCGATCCGGTGCCCGGTGTGCCCGCCCTCGCCGTACGCCGTGCCGTGGTCCGAGCAGACGATCACCAGGCACGGACGGCGCATCAGCCCGTAGAGCCGCCCGATGTGCCGGTCCACGTAACGCAGGGCCGCGGCGTGGCTCTCCAGCGAGTCGCCGGTGGCGCCGGGCAGGTAGAAGTGGTTGGGCTGGTGCAGGGCCGACACGTTGACGAACAGGAAGACCCGCCCGCGCACGCGGCGCAGCACCTCGGCGCCCCGGTCGATCTGGTGTTCAAAGGACGCGGGGTCCGTCACGCCGAACTCCGGCTCCCAATGGCTCTCGGCGAACAGGCTCGGCAGCGCTTGCCCGAGCGGTGTGCGCTTGTTGAAGAAGCCCACGCCGCCCACGCACACCGTGTGGTACCCGGCTCGGGCCAGGCCGGTGGGCAGGTCGGGCGCGTCGAACACCCACGTGCCCGCGGCCGTGGTCTCGCTCCCCGGGAACATGGCCGCGAACAGTCGCGGATGCGGCCCCGGCGTCACCGGAGTCGGCAGGAAACCGGCGAACATGGCCGCGTGCGCGGCGTACGTGAAGCTGCCCGGGCTGTGCCGCCGCTCCCAGGTCACGCCCGGCGGCAGCAGGTTACGCAGCCGCCCGGCCGCCGCCAGCTCCGCCGCCGCGTCGTAGCGGAGCGTGTCGAGCGTGACCAGGAGGATGTCGTGGCTGCCGACGATGTCGTTCATGTCGATGGGGCGTGCCCGTGACGAGGCGGCGCGGCTCGTGGCCTGTCCGTCGGTCGCGCTCACCGGGCACCCGTGCTCATGCGGGCCAGGACCGCGTGGACCTGCTCGGCGTAGGTGTCTCGCCCGTTTCCCAAAATATCCCCCAAGCCAGGCAGCAGGTCCCCAAACGCGTTCACCTCCGCCACCACCACCGACCGCCAATCCGCCCCCACCATCACATCCACCCCCGTGGCGAGGCTGCCGGGGAAACACGCGGCCGCCCGCGAGCAGACCTCCAGCACCCGCTCCCACAGCGCCGCCCGCGACCGCACCATCTCCAGGTCGCCGCGCCGGCCTCCGAGGTGCAGGTTCGTCATCGGGGTGCGGCTCGTCCGCACCACCGCGTGCGTCGGGGCCCCGGCCACGGTCACCACCCGCAGGTCGAACACCCTCCCACCCGCCGACGCCTTAGGAAACCACCGCTCCACGTGCAGCCCGTCCCCGGCCAGGAGGTCCACGACCCGCGCGACCTCCTGGTGAGAGGTGTAGGTCCGCACCCGCAGCGAGTTGACCAGCCCGCGGCCCGCACCCCAGGCCGCCGATGTGACGGCCTGGACGCGGTCACCGTGCGCGTGGAGCGCGATCACCCCCGACGCCGACGACCCGTGCGCGGGCTTGACGAACACCCGGGCCCATCCTCTGAGCGCCATCTCCGCCCGCAGCTCCGCGTACGAGGAGATCTCGAAGGCCGGCGGCACCGGCACCCCCGCGGCCGACAACACGGCGTGGCAGCGCCGCTTGTCGAACATCACCGCGATCTCCTGAACGTCTCCGAGCAGCCGCACGCCCGGGACCGCGGCGACCCGCTCCAGCCCGCCCTGGAAGGCGGCGTACCAGGATGCGCCCCCGCCGACCCGCGCCGGATCCCCGGGCCCGCGCAGCAGCGCGTCGGTCTCGGCGTCCTCGCCCGGCGAGTCCAGCCGCAGCAACGATCCCTCGGGCGCGCCGATCTCCCGCCCCGACAGCACGTCCCGCCAGGGGATCACGTAGGGCTCCGCCAGCCCCGCGGCGACCACGGCGTCGCGGAACATCGTCACCCGCCGATCGCCAGGAGTCCCCACGACGGCGAAACGCACCGCGTGCCCCTGACCGTTCACGACCGGGTCGTCCCGCACGTCACTCGCTCACCGCGACGAACCGCCAGGCGCCGTCGACGCGGTCGTTGCCGGTGAGCACGACGTCAACCGTGGGCAGGGCCTTCGCCATCCGTTCCATCATCGCGGACGACAAGAAGTTGTGGTCGAGGTCGAGCCGCCGCAGGTGGGTGAGCGGTTGGCCGCTGAGCAGCGCCTCCACGCCGACGTCGGTGAGCGCGCCCATCGACAGGCTCAGCGACTCCAGCCTGGCCACGATGGGCGCGGCGGCCACGGCGGCGGCGATCTCGTCCTGGAACTCGGCGTTCTGCAACCGCAGGTGCCGCAGCGCGGGCAGCCGCTCGCCGCTCAGGATGGGCACGAGGTCGCCGATGGTCGCGTCGCCGCCGTACCGGTCGACGCCGAGCCACAACTCCAGCAGCTCCAGCGCGGGCAGGTCGCTCGCGGCGACCGCTCGCACGACGCCGGCGCCGAGTCCGCCGGTCTCGATCCGCAACATCCGCAGCGTGTCGTGCCGCACCGGTCGCAGGCTCAGCTCGGAGCCTCCGCGCACCTCCAGCCGTTCGAGCTTCGGGAACGCCTCCAGCAGCGGCGTGATGTCCGCCTGCGTGATCCACGAGATCTCGGACTCCTCCGGCGTGATCGCCCCGAGGAAGATCGCGCGCAGCGCGGGCAGCCGCGCCGACTCGGCGGCCAGCCGGCTGACGACCATGCCGGAGGAGTGCTCGTAGCACTCCTGCCACTGGCCGATGACGAGGGCCGTCACCTGCGTGGTGTCCACGTGGTCGAAGAACCAGTCGAGGGTCTCCTCGATCTCGTCGGGGGCGTCGTCGTCGAATTCGTTGCCGGTGAGCCGCCACGCCACCGCCCCGGCCTCGGGCTGCGGCCCCCATCCGTCTTCGTCCAGCCAGGGTGCGTGGGCGACGGGCAGGCCGGCGTATTCCTCGTGGTAGGACTCATGATGACTGGGCTGCTCGGTGTGGTCGATCACGGGCGTGGGGCCGAGCGGTGTCATTCGCTCACCGCCACGTAATGCCATGCCTCGCCGTCGTCCTCGTCGGGCTCCTCCTGGCCGGACAGGTCGACCTCCACACCGGGCAGAGCCTCGGTGACCCGCCGCATCATCTCGTCGCTGAGATAGTGGTGGTGCAGGTCGAGCCGGCGCAGGTGGGTGAGGGGCTGGCCGGTGAGCAGCGCCTCGGCGCCCTGGTCGGTGAGCACGCCCATCGACAGGGCGAGGGTCTCCAGCCGGGCCACGACCGGCGCGGACGCCACGGCGGCGGCGATGTCGTCCTGGAGCTCGCTGTCCTGCAACCCCAGGTGAGACAGCGCGGGCAACCGCTCGCCCCGCAGGATCGGGTCGAGGTCGGCGATCGTCGTGGTGCCGCCGTATTCGTCGACGCCGAGCCACAGCTCCAGGTGCTGGAGCGCGGGCAGGTCGCTGCCGGCCACGGCACGCGTCACCGAGCCGTCGAGCCCGCCGGTCTCGACGCGCAGCGTCCGCAGCGCCTCATGCCGGACGGGGTCCAGCCGCAGCCCGGAGCCGCCGCGCACCTCGAAGCGCTCCAGCTGTGGGTACGCCTCCAGGATCGGCGTGACGTCGGTCTGCTGGATCCACGAGATCTCGGAGTAGTCGCCGCTGATCGCACCGAGGAACAGCGAGCGCAGCGCCGGCAACCGGGGGGCCTCCCGGACCAGCCGCTCGACGATGGGGGCAGAGGTCTGCGTAAAGCAGTCCGGCCACTCTCCGATGATGATCGCGGTGACGCGCGAGGGGTCGGCCCGCTCGAAGAACGCGTCGAAGGCGTCCCCGAGTCCTTTGTCGTTGTACGTGCCGTCGGGCCAGGAGCTCCCGCTGATCCGCCACGCGACCGTGCCGCTGTCGGGCGGCGGCTCGCCGGGGGACGAGGTGAGCTGAACCACCGGCAGACCGGCGTAGCGTTCGGCGTAGCGGTGCTGATAGCCGAAGTGCTGGTCGTATTCGATCATGGGGGAGTCCTCGGTCGGGGGGTGACTGTCCTGTCCTACCAGACCCCGGCGACAACTTCGATCACTCGAAGAGCGTCCGCCCCCAATAGTCTCCTCCGTCCCGCACGCCGGGCGGCACCGCGAAGAGCCCGCTCGAAACGTGCTTGATGTACTCGTTCAGCGGGTCGATCTTGGCCAGCTTCATCTGCACCGGCACGAACTGCTTACGCGGATCCCGCTGGTACGCGATGAAGAACAACCCGGCGTCCAAGCGGCCGAGCCCGTCGGAGCCGTCCACGAAGTTGTAGCCGCGGCGCAGCAGGTGCGCGTTGCCGTGGAAACTCGGATGGGCCAGGCGGACGTGGGCGTCCTCGGCGATCATCGGCCGGCCGTCCGACCCCTTGGCCGCGAAGTCCAACGTGTCGAACTCGGCCTTCTTCCCCAGTGGCGCGCCTTCTCCCTTGTCCCTGCCGATGATCTGCTCCTGCTCCAGGAGCGACGTGCGGTCCCAGGTCTCGATCATCATGCGGATCTTCCTGGTGACCATGTAGGTGCCGCCCGCCATCCAGGCGCTTCCGTCCTGCCCGGCCGCCCACAGCTGGTCGCGTAGCAGGTCGGCGTCCTCCAGCTTCAGGTTGTTGGTGCCGTCCTTGAAGCCCATCAGGTTGCGGGGAGTGGCCTGGGCCCGGGACGTGGAGGACGTACGGCCGAAGCCGAGCTGCGACCAGCGTACGGAGACCCGGCCGAAGCCGATTCTGGCCAGGTTGCGGATGGCGTGTACGGCGACCTGAGGGTCGTGGGCGCAGGCCTGCACGCAGATGTCGCCGCCGGAGATTTCCGGGATGAGCTGCTCTCCCGGAAATTTCGGCAGATCGGCCAGGGCCGAGGGTCGCTTGGCCGCCAGCCCGAACCGGTCGTCGAACAGCGACGGCCCGAACCCGATCGTCAGCGTCAGCCCGGAGGCGGGCAGCCCGAGCGCCTCGCCCGTGTCGTCGGGCGCGGCCTCCGGCGCGCCGCCCACCGCGCCGAACGAGCCCGCCTCTTTGCCCTGCGTCAGGCGCGCCGCCGCAGCGGTCCACTCCTGCAGCAGGTCGACCAGCTCGGCCCGCTTGTCGGTGGTGACGTCGAACGCCACGAAATGCAGGCGGTCCTGGGCCGGCGTGACGATGCCCGCCTGATGCCGGCCGTAAAAGGGGTACGGGTCGGAGGTCGAGGAGGCGTGCGCGACCGGCTGCTCGTCGAACAGTGAGCTCGCGGCCACCGCACCGGCTCCGACGACCGCCGCCCCGGCCGCCCCCAGCCCGAACAG
>NZ_VCKY01000125.1 GCF_005889735.1 Nonomuraea turkmeniaca | reverse complement strand
CTCCGCCCCCAACGGCCGGTACGGCGCCGCGCCCCCGAGCCGCCGGCGCAGCCGCAACGCCTGCGTGGTGACCAGCAGCTTGGCCGCGTCCCACGAGGTCTCCGGCTTGCACGGGTACGTCACAGGGCGCCGGTTGTCGGGATCGACCAGCGAGAAGTCGGTCGTCTCGTTGCCCTGGTACACGTCGGGCACTCCGGGCATCATGAGCTGCACGAGCTTGGCGCCGAGCGAGTTCGACATCGCGAAGGGCTCGATCCGCTCGGTGAACTCCCCGACCGGCAGCCGCACGGCGGCCTCGGCGAACTCCCGCAACCCCCGCTCATAAGACGGATCCGGATTTATCCAGGAAATGGCGGTCTTCGCCTCGCGGGCCGCCTTGAGCAGGTAATCCGTGAACCGGTCGACCGAGATCGGCCACGCCGCCATGAGGTTCTGCCATGCCAGGTAGTCCAGGTGGGGATCGAACCGCACGGCCGACGACCACCGCGCCACCGCCGCCGCCCATTCCTCCGGCATCTCGGACAACACCGACAGCCGAGCCCGCACGTCCTCCGACCGCTTGGTGTCGTGCGTGGACAACGTGGTCATCGTGTACGGCAGTAGCTCGGCGCAGAAATCGTGGAAGTCCGCCACCGAGACCCCGAACGCGTCCGGCTCCCCGCCGACCTCGTTGAGGCAGGCCAGCGGGTACCACCGGTAGAGCGCCGTGTCCTCGACACCCTTGGCCATGACGGGCCCGCACGCCTGCTGGAAACGCACGATCGACTCGGCGGAGCCGTACAGGACCTCGCGGACGAGCGGCTGCACGGCGGGGGAGCAGGCTTCGGCGGCCAGCTCGACGATCTCGACCGACTCGGGCGGCGGCGGCTCGCCGGGCACCACGTACGCGCGGTAGACCGGCATCGCGGCGAGCAGCTCCCGCACCGCGTCGGGCGTGCAGGAGGCGGCCTTGGCCAGCCGGTTGACCTCGGCGCCGAAGAACAGCTCCAGGACCTCCCGCTTGGCCTGGGCCATCACCGGGCGGTATTCGTCCGGTTGCCCGGTCAACGAGGTGAAGAGCCGGACGAGCGGCTCCTTGCCCGCCGGGTCGACGAACAGCCCGTTGACCCGGTTGAGCACGTCATAGCCGGTGGTGCCGTCGCAGGACCAGTCGCCGGGAAGCCGTTCGGGCCCGATGAGGATCTTCTCGACGACCGTCCAGGTCTCGCCCACCCGGGCCCGCAGCCGGTCCAGGTAGCCACGCGGATCTGCCAGCCCGTCCGGGTGGTCCACCCGCAACCCGTCCACCAGCCCCTCGTCGAGCAGCCAGAAGATCACCTCGTGTGTGGCGAACAACACGGCCGGGTCCTCGACCCTCAGCCCGATCAGCGTCGACACGTCGAAGAAGCGCCGGTACCCGGGCCCCTCGCGCCAGTCGACCAGCCGGTAGTGTCCGGGATGGGGGAAGGCGTGCTCGTGGTAACGCAGCACGTCGCCATCGACCACGGGCGGCGTGTCGTCCCCGAGGACCGGCAGCGCCACCTTCCCGTCCACCCACTCGATGTCGAACCAGCTCGCGTACGGTGAATCCGGCCCGTCTTTTAAGACCGACCAGAACTGGGCGTTCACCGTGTTCATGTGGTTCGGCACGATGTCCACGACCACGCCTAGGTCGTGGGCGGCCAGCTGCTGCGCCATCTCCCTGAACCCGCTCGCACCGCCGAACTCCTCCCTGATCCGGGAGTGGTCGGTGACGTCGTAGCCGTGCCGCGATCCTGGCGTGGACTGCAGGATCGGCGACAGGTAGACGTGGCTCACGCCCAGGTCGCGCAGGTAGCCGGCGATCTCGGCCACCTGGTCGAAGCCGAAGTCCGGGGTCAGCTGCACCCGGTACGTGGACGCCGGCCTAGACACGGCGCAGCACCCGTACGCTGCGGCCGGGCACCGCGATCGCCTCGCCGCCGCGGCACATCCGCGCGTCGAGCATGATCGGCATGGCGGTGTCGATCTCCGTGTGCCACATCTCGCCGTAGTCCTCGGGGATGGTGAACTTGATCGTGTCGTAGTGGGCGTTGAACAGCAACAGGAACGAGTCATCCCGGATCGGCCGGCCGCGCCGGTCCGGCTCGGTGATGGCGTCACCGTTGAGGAAGACGGCCAGCGACTTGGCATACCCGACGGTCCAGTCGCTGTCGGTCATCTCCTCCCCGGAGGGGGTGAGCCAGGCGATGTCGTTCTGGCCGCGAACCGGCTTGCCGTAGAAGAACCTCCTGCGCCGGAACACCGGATGTTTCTTCCGCAGCGCCGCCAGGCTCTGCGTGAACTCCAGCAGCAGCCAGTTCTCCCGCACGTCCGACCAGTCGACCCAGGTCAGCTCGTTGTTCTGGCAGTAGCCGTTGTTGTTGCCCTTCTGCGTGCGGCCCAGCTCGTCGCCGTGGGAGAGCATCGGCACGCCCTGGGACAGGAACAGCGTGGTGAGGAAGTTGCGTTTCTGCTGCTCGCGCAGCGCTTCGACGGCGATGCCCGCCGGGCCTTCCTCGCCGCAGTTCCACGACCTGTTGTCGTCGGTGCCGTCCCGGTTGCCCTCCTTGTTCGCCTCGTTGTGCTTGTTGTTGTACGAGACGAGGTCCTGCAGGGTGAAGCCGTCGTGGCAGGTGACGAAGTTGATCGACGCGGCGGGCCGGCGGCTGTCGTCCTGGTAGAGATCGCTCGACCCGGTGAACCGTGACCCGAACTCGGGCAGCGTGGCCGCCTGCCCGCGCCACAGGTCGCGGATGGTGTCGCGGTAGCGCCCGTTCCACTCGGTCCACCGGGACGGGAAGTTGCCGACCTGGTAGCCGCCGGGCCCGACGTCCCACGGCTCGGCGATGAGCTTGACCTGCGACAACACGGGGTCCTGCTGCACCAGGTCGAAGAACGCGCTCAGCCGGTCCACCTCGTGCAGCTCCCTGGCCAGCGTCGAGGCGAGGTCGAAGCGGAACCCGTCCACGTGCATCTCGATGACCCAGTACCGTAGCGAATCCATGATCATCTGAAGGACGTGCGGCGAGCGCATGAGCAGGCTGTTGCCCGTGCCCGTGGTGTCGACGTAGTAGCGCTTGTCGTTGTCGACCAGCCGGTAGTAGTTGGTGTTGTCGATTCCCCTGAAGCCCAGTGTCGGCCCCAGATGATTGCCCTCGGCGGTGTGGTTGTAGACGACGTCCAGGATCACCTCGATGCCGGCCTCGTGCAGCCCTCTGACCATGGCCTTGAACTCCAGCACCTGCTGGCCGCGCTGCCCCTGGCTGGAGTAGCGGTTGTGCGGCGCGAAGAACCCGATCGAGTTGTAGCCCCAGTAGTTGGACAGGCCACGCTGCTCAAGGATGTGGTCGGTGACGAACTGGTGCACCGGCATGAGCTCCAGCGCCGTCACGCCGAGCTTGGTGAGGTGGTCGAGGATCTCGGGGTGGCCGAGCGCGGCGTAGGTGCCGCGCAGGTGCTTGGGGATCTTGGGGTGGCTGATCGTCAGCCCGCGCACGTGGGCCTCGTAGATCACGGTGTCGTGGTACGGCGTGGCGGGCGGCCGGTCGTGGCCCCAGCCGAAGAACGGGTTGATCACCACCGAACGCGGCACGTACGGGGCCGAGTCCAGGTCGTTGCGGGTGTCGGGCTGGCCGAAGCGGTAGCCGTACACGGCCTCGTTCCAGGTCACCCCGCCCTCGATGGCCATGGCGTACGGGTCGAGCAGCACCTTGGCGGGGTTGCACCGCAGCCCGCGCGCCGGATCGTACGGACCGTGGATGCGGTAGCCGTACCGCTGGCCCGGCCCGATGCCGGGCAGGTACCCGTGCCAGATGAACCCGTCCACCTCGCTGAGCGGCACCCTCGACTCGACGTTGTCCTCGTCGAACAGGCACAACTCGACCTTGTCCGCGACCTCGGTGTAGAGCGAGAAATTGGTTCCGGCCCCGTCATAGGTGGCTCCGAGCGGATAGGGGTCTCCCGGCCAGATCTCGATCATCGAGGCTCCCTTGCGGTCTCTCCCCATGTTCTGTCCCCCCGCTCAGCCGGACAACCCGGGCGTTGCCGAACCTCCTTCTTCCTTCCCACCCTCACCACATCGTTACTCCAGCTAAAGGGGGTTCAGCCGCACCCATGCGTTTGCGGCGCCGGTTCCCGGCAACGTGGCGCAGTCATGAGCGGCTTCAAGCAGTTCTTACTCCGTGGCAACATCGTCGAGCTCGCGGTGGCCGTGATCATCGGCGCCACGTTCAGCGGTCTGGTGCAGGCGTTCGTCAGCGACCTCGTCACCCCGTTGATCGGCGCGGTCACCGGCGGCAGGCAGCCGAACTTCGCCGACTACTCCTTCACGATCAACGGCAGCCGGTTCAGGTACGGCGATTTCCTCAACCACCTCCTCACCTTCTTGATCATCTCGGCCATCGTCTACTGGCTGATCGTGGCCCCGATGACCAGGCTGATCAGCCTGTTCGACCGGGACAAGGCGGCCGCGACCAAGCAGTGCCCGGAGTGCCTCAGCGACATCCCCGCCGAGGCCCGGCGCTGTGCCCACTGCACGTCCGAGCTGGTGCCTGAGTCGGAAAAACCCAGGTAGTCACCCGCTTACCTGGCCCTGTGGCGCGCGGTCGCGGAGCGGGTTGGAGAAGATGGACCGATGAGCGTTGAGTTGATGGTCTGGGACGAGCCGGTGCCGATCAGCAGGGACCAGGCCCGCGCCGCCTACCTGGCGGTCAAGCGGACCGAGCCGGTGGCCGGGGACGTGCCCGACGTCGCCAAGGAGTTGCCGGGGGAGGTCACGGTCTATCCGGGGCACGTGCTGGTGACGATGGATCTGGACACGATGGACGAGGTGTCCGCGCAGGTGTTCACGATCGCGCGGGCGCACGGCCTGGTCTGCTACGACCCTCAACGCGACCTCGTGCACAACGTGGCGCCGCTCGGCGTCTACGAAGGCATGCAGCTGCACACCGGGGACGGGATGATCGTGCACGATCCCGACCTCGGCTTGGTGCACGACGTGCTGGCCACGTTGTCCCCGCAGAACCCGTTCGTCGCCCTGGTGAGTTTCGGCCGCCATTTCCTGCAGGTCTCACCGGGGTACGAGCTGGAGTACAAGGAGGGCACGCTCCTGCGCACGATGATGCCGGAGCTGGAGGAGGTGCGGCAGGCGTTCCACGAGTACGCCACCGGCGAGCGCGGGTTCCTGACCCGCCACGCGTGGTCGTCGTGAGCAGAGCTCCTGGCCACCGCGACACCACTAACATCGTCGCCATGAGTGATGAACCGAAGTTCCTGCGCCTCACGGTCGAGCTGACCGTCGAGGTGCTTGACATGGACGCGCTGCAGGCGGCGGCGCTGGCCGAGATCCGGCACCCCGACGCGGACCTCACCGAGGAGGAGCGCACGGAGCAGGCCGAGCTCGTCAACGCCGACGACTCCGGCGCCTCGGCGCTGCAGTGGCTGATCGAGCCGGACCACGTGCTGGGGCTGGTCGACCACATCGCCGAGATCGAGCCGCGTGAGGCCGTGCTCGGGGTTGAGCCGTCGGAGGGGCCCAGCGAGGAAGAGGAAGAAGAGCACGATCACGTGTGACCAGCACGTGAGCGGGTTCGGCGGCGGCCACGGCGTTCGGAGGCGTCGTGGCTTTTCGCATGTCGCTCGATAAGATCGAAACCCGTATCCGCAGCCGTAAGGGACCGCAGTGATCGTCGCATTCTCCATCACCCCGCTGGGCGTCGGCGAGGGTGTCGCCGAGCCCGTCGCCCGCGCCGTCAAGGTGGTCCGCTCCAGCGGCCTGCCCCACCGGACGGACGCGATGTTCACCACGATCGAGGGCGAGTGGGACGAGGTCATGGACGTCGTCAAGCGGGCGGTGGAGGCGGTGGCGGAGGTGGCTCCCCGGGTGAGCCTGGTGCTCAAGGCCGACGTGCGGCCGGGGATCACGGACGGCATGACCTCCAAGATCGAGTCTCTCGAACGCCACCTGTCGGAGTAAACCTCCATCGGCCCGCAGCGGGCCATCAGGCCGCAACTCGCGATATATCTTGACTCTCTCCATCGACGCGACATATCGTGTCGTCGACCGATAGACGCGATAGTACGCGTTCCCGGAGGTGGAGAGCAATGGAGCAAGAGCGAGTGCCGGTCCTAGTGGTCGGCGGTGGATACGCGGGGCTGAGCGCGGCGCTGCTCCTGGCCTGGCGTGACGTGCCGGTCATGCTGGTCGAACGGCACCCGAGCACCTCGATCCAGCCCAAGGCCTTCGGTGTCGGACCGCGAGCGGTCGAGCTGCTGCGTCCCGTGCCCGGCATCGAAGAGGCCCTGAGTGACATCTGGACCGGCATCGGCGAAAACATGCGCATCGCGATCGCCAAGAGCCTGGCCGACCCGGATCCGCACATGATCATGAGCGACGAGCGCGAGGAGCTGGCCTTCCTGGCCGGCATCACCCCCGCCAAGACCGTCGGCGCGCCTCAGGCGGAGATCGAGCGCCTGCTGCGCCACAGGGCCGAGGAGCTCGGCGCCGACCTGCGATTCTCCACCGAGCTGCGCTCGCTGGAGCAGGACGCGGACGGCGTGACCGCGCTGATCCGCACCGCCGGCGAGGACCGCCTGGTACGGGCCGACTACGTCGTGGCCGCCGACGGCTACCGCAGCCCGCTGCGGCGGCTCCTGGGCGTGCCGGCCTCGGGCAAAGGCGAGCTGGGGCAGATGTGCTCGATCATGTTCGACGCCGACCTGTCCGGCCTGGTCCGCGACCGCGAGGTCACCCTCTGGTACCTGCGGAACGACGTCTTCACCGGCGTGATCGTGACCGGCACCGGCGTGGGCGCGCACGTGCTCGGCGTCAACCTCGCGGAGGGCGAGGGCGAGGCCGACTTCCCCGACGAGCGCTGCGCCGAGCTGGTCCGCGTCGCCGCCGACCGGCCCGATCTGGACGTGCGGGTCCTGGACAAGACGACCTTCGCCATGGCGCACGTGCTGGCCGACACCTACCAGGCCGGGCGGGTGTTCTTCGCCGGGGACGCGGCCCACACCATGCCGCCGACCGGCGGGCAGGGCGGCAGCACCGCGCTTCAGGACGGCTGCGACATCGCCTGGCGGCTCTGGCTGGTCCTCACGGGGCAGGCCGGGCCCGGCTTCCTCGACACCTACGACGCCGAACGCCGCCCCATCGGCACGCTGACGGCCGACGCCCAGCTCGCCAACCTCGGCGTACGCATGCCTCCCGCGGCCCGCGTCGGCTATCCGGAGCCCCTGGAAGACCCGATCGGCGCCCTCATCGGATACCGCTACCACTCCACGGCGATCCTGGACGAACCCGGCGACGACGGCTCGATCCTGGAGGACCCCCGCGTGCCGAACGGCCGGCCGGGCAGCCGCGCCCCGCACGTGGTGCTCGACTGGGAGGGCCAGCGCATCTCCACCATCGACCTGTTCGGCTCCGGCTTCGTCCTGCTGGCCGACAAGGAAGGGGGCCAGGCGTGGATGGACGCCGGGCGCCTGATCAAGGAACGGCTCGGGGTGCAGCTCACGCGC
Source organism: Nonomuraea turkmeniaca (assembly GCF_005889735.1). Taxonomy (GTDB): domain Bacteria; phylum Actinomycetota; class Actinomycetes; order Streptosporangiales; family Streptosporangiaceae; genus Nonomuraea; species Nonomuraea turkmeniaca. Next base: position 23,827 of record NZ_VCKY01000125.1, on the reverse strand, counting down.
CTGCTGATCGGTGAGGAGCTCGTGGACGCGGAAGGCTGCTGGCGGGACAGGTACGGCGTCAGCGGGGGCGGCGCCGTCCTGGTCCGCCCGGACGGGTACGTGGCCTGGCGCTCCCCGGACGCCGACCCGGACCCGCCCGCCACTCTCGAGCGGGCCCTGCGGCGCGTACTGAGCCGGTGACCTAAGGGAGCTTCCACTCCACAGGCGCCGCGCCCTGCTGGGCGAGCAGCTCATTGGCCCGGCTGAACGGCCGCGAGCCGAAGAAGCCGCTACGCGCCGACAGCGGGGAAGGGTGGGCGGACTCGATGCGCGGCACGTCGCCGAGCATCGGCGCGAGGTTACGCGCGTCGCGGCCCCACAGGATGGCGACCATCGGCTTGTCGCGCGCCACCAGGGCACGGATGGCCTGCTCGGTGACCTGCTCCCAGCCCTTGCCCCGGTGCGAGGCCGGCTTGCCCGGCATCACCGTGAGCACCCGGTTGAGCAGCAGCACGCCCTGCTCCGCCCACGGTGTCAGGTCGCCGTTGGCGGGGCGCGGCAGGCCGAGGTCGGTCTCCATCTCCTTGTAGATGTTGACCAGGCTGCCCGGCAAGGGCCGCACGTCAGGAGCCACCGAGAACGACAGCCCGACCGGGTGGCCCGGCGTCGGGTAGGGGTCCTGACCCACGATCAGCACCTTGACCTCGTCGAAGGGCTGGCTGAACGCACGCAGGACGTTGCCGCCCGCGGGGAGGTATTGCCTGCCTTCGGCGATCTCCTTGCGCAGGAACTCGCCCATCAGGGCAATCTGCTCGGCGACGGGCTCAAGCGCTGTGGCCCATCCGGCTTCGACGACTTCGTGCAGTGGACGACCGGCCATGGCCGATGAGCTTATCTAGGTCTGGTACGGCTTGAAGCCGAAACGGCGGTTCGCGCCGTACCAGAATGATCACACTGTCGGTTTGCCGGGCTTGAAGAGCCAGGCCTCGAAGAGGGCGTCGAGCTGCTTGCCCGACACCCGCTCGGACAGGGCGACGAAGGCGGCCGTGTCGGCGTTGCCGTACTTGTAGTCGCTCGCCCACGCCCGCAGGATCGCGAAGAAGGCCGGGTCACCGACCTCGAGCCGCAACACGTGCAGGGTCATCGCGCCGCGGTCGTAGACGGGGTCGTGGAAGAGGTTCTCCGGCCCGCCGGGGTCGGCGGGCGGGCTCTGCCAGAACTCGTCCTCGGCCGGCGTGGCGTAGGCCGCGTCGAAGGCGACCTGCACGGTACGGGTGCCGAGCTTGTCCAGCCACAGCCACTCGGAGTACGTGGCGAAGCCCTCGTTGAGCCAGATGTCGCGCCACAACGTCGGCGTCACCGAGTCGCCGAACCACTGGTGCGCCAGCTCGTGCGCCAGCAACGACTCACTGGGCACCCGCGGGTAGACGGGCCGCGTCTGGGTCTCCAGCGCGTAGCCCACCTCCGGCGCGTGGTCGATGATCCCGCCGGTCGAGGAGAACGGGTACGGGCCGAAGATCGAGCTGAAGTAGTCGAGCACCGGCGGGTGCCGCTCGGGGAAGCCCTTCGCGTCACCGGCGAGCTTGGGATCCACCGCGGTGGTCACGCGGTAGCCGCCGATCCTGGCGTCGGCGAACTCGAACTTGCCGATCGTCACCGTGGCCAGGTAGCTGGCCATCGGCTCCCGGGAGTCCCACACGGAGGTGGTGTGCCCGCCCTTCGACCACTTCGCCACCAGGTCCCCGTTGGCCACCGCCACCCGGCTGCTCGGCACGGTCACCGTGAACCGGTGGGTGGCCTTGTCGGTCATGTGGTGGTTGCCCGGGTACCAGGTCATGGCGCCCTGGGGCTCGTTGACGTTGTAGACGCCGTCGCTCGTCTTGATCCACCCGTCCAGCGAGCCGTCGGGGTCGACGACGTGCACGGGCCTGCCGTCGTACCGGACGACGACGGAGAAGTCACGGCCTGAGCCGAGGCTCCTGGCGGGCGTGACCACCAGCTCGTTGCCGCTCTGTGCGAACACGGCGGGCCGGCCGTCGACCGTCACGGACCGCACCGAGAGTGTGCTGACGAGATCCAGGTTGAAGCGGCTCAGCGCCTGGGTGGCCCGGGCGGTGATCTTGGTGACGCCGGTGAGCCGGCCGGACGACGGGTCGTAGTCCAGCGAGAGGTCGTAGTGACCGGCGTCGTAGCCGCCGTTGCCCTGGCCGGGGAAGTACGGGTCGCCCGCGCCCGGCGCGCCGGGGGTGCCGTCGTGAGCGAGGGCGGGGGAAAGGGGTAAGAGGATGAAGGCTGTTGCGGTGAGAGCGAGAAGACGCTTCATGAAGAGGCATCGGAGCCGGGAAAACGGACGTTACGGGCGCCCGCGGCGCGGGCGCCCGTAACCGTCACTTCACCGAGCCGGCCATCATGCCCTGGACGAAGTACCGCTGGAACGCGAAGAACAGGATCAGCGGGATGATCAGCGACAGGAACGCGCCGGACGAGAGGATGTCCACGTTCGACCCGAACTGCCGCATCTGGGACTGCAGATACTTGGTCATCGGCTGGTTTTCGGTGTTGGCGAAGACCAGCGCGATGAGCATGTCGTTCCACACCCACAGGAACTGGAAGATGCCCAGCGAGGCGATGGCGGGCTTGCCCAGCGGGAACACCACCGACACGAAGATCTTCCACTCCGAGGCCCCGTCCATCCGCGCCGCCTCCAGCAGTGAAGCCGGGATGCCGACGAAGAAGTTACGGAGCAGGAAGATCGCGAACGGCAGCCCGAACGCCACGTGGAACAGCACCACTCCCGGGATCGAGCCGAAGATCCCGGAGGCTCCGTAGAGGCTGGCGACGGGGATCAGCGCGATCTGGATGGGCACGATGAGCAGGGCGACCACGACGAGGAACGCCGCGTCGCGCCCGGGGAAGTCCATCCACGCGAACGCGTAGCCCGCCATCGCCGCGATGCCGATCACCAGGACCGTGGTGGGCACCGTGATCAGCGCGGTGTTCCAGAAGGACGCGGTGAAGCCGCTGCCCAGCAGGTTCTGGTAGTTCTGGATGGTCAGCTCGGCGGGCTTGGTGAAGACCGTCCACCAGCCCTCGGCGTTGTTGACCTTCGTGGTCCGCATGGAGACGACCAGCAGGCCCAACGTCGGCACCAGCCAGAACAGGCCCAGCAGCACCATGATGACCTGGACGGCGCCGCTGCCGAGCCGGTCCACGATCTTGCTCAGCACACCCCGGCGCGGCGCGCCGGTCTCCAGCCCAGTGGGCGCGGTGGCGGTCGCGGTGGTCATGTGTTCTCCCTTCTGAACCGGCGAATGTTCATGATCATGAAGGGAAGGACCAGAACCAGCAGGAGAATGGCGAGCGCGCTGCCCAGTCCCTGGTTGTTCCCGCCGCCGAACGACACGCGCCACATCTCCAGCGCGACCACGTTGGCCTGCGGCTGGACCGAGGCCGGTGCGATGATGAACACCAGGTCGAACACCTTCAGGGTATTGATGATCATCGTCACGAAGACGACGAGGAGGACCGGCGACAGCAGCGGCACCGTGATCTTGCGGAACACCTGCCACTCCGTGGCGCCGTCGATGCGGGCCGCTTCCAGCGCGTCCCGCGGGATCGCCGCCAGCCCCGCCGCGAGCAGGACCATGGCGAACCCGGCCCACACCCAGACGAACGCGCCGATGATCGCCGGAGTGATCAGCGTCGGGCCGAGCCAGGTCAGCCCGCCGTAGGACGCCTGGAAGTTCGACTGCGGCAGCCGCACGGTGTAGGAGCCCGCGGGCAGCCCGTCGAAGCGGAACGAGCCGTCCTCGGCGGTCGTCGCGGTCGCGGCGACCTGGCCGTTCTGGACCGCCTCGACGGTCATGCCGGGCAGCCCTGTCTCGGAGGGATCGACCGCGCCGCTCTGGCCGCCGCCGCCCCGCGTGAAGTCGAGCCACACGGTGCCCGACAGCCCGCCGCCGGCCGCGGGGGCCTTGGCCGGCTGCGCGTTGGCCGGGACGAGTTGCGGGTTGACGCCCACGATCGGGACGAGCACCGGCTGGCCGGCCTGGACCGCCTGCTTGGTGACGACCGCGCCGTTCTGGTCGGCGACCTGGGATTGGTCGCCTTCGCGTGGACGGGCCTCCGGGTAGCCCTGCGAGGAGGCGAACGTGTCGTGCACGGTGGTCAGGATGGCGTTGGCCAGTCCCTTGTCGGGGTTCTCCTCGTACACCAGGCGGAAGATGACGCCGGCGGCCATCAGCGAGACCGCCATCGGCATGAAAACGATCAGCTTGAACGCGGTCGCCCATTTGATGCGTTCGGTCAGCACCGCGAAGATCAGGCCCAGTGTGGTGACCACGATCGGCGCGATGACCACCCAGATGAGGTTGTTCCGGATCGTGGTGAGCGTGCCGGAGTCAGTGAAGATCGTCGTGTAGTTGCCCAGGCCGACGAATCCGGTGCCGTTCGCGTCGAACAGGCTGCGGATCAGCGAGTAGACGATCGGGTAGACCACCCAGATTCCCAGCAGCAGCGCCGCCGGGAGGAGGAAGGCGATCGCGACCGCCGCCGAGGGGCCGAGGCGTTGTTTCGTTCGGGGGGTTTCAGCCGGTCCGGTGGCGGGCCCGCCCGCGGAAACCGCGGGCGGGACCTTCGGGCCGTCCAACCGTTCGGTCACGGCCTTACCTCTTTACTTCCAGGCCTTCTTGGCCTCGGCTTCGAGCGCCTCCTGGGCGCCCTTGATGTCGGTCGGCTTGCGGACGAAGTCCTGCAGGACCTTCCACTCGCCCTTGCCATCGGTGCCGCCGAACGCGCTGGGTGCCAGGTCCGACATGTCGTAGCGGACGGCGTCACCGGCCGAGACGATCGTCTGCCCGAGCTGCTTGGTCAGCTCGTCCGGGTAGTTGTCGGGAGAGACGTTCTTGTTGGGCGACAGGTACCCGGGCAGCTTGGCCCAAATCTCGCCGCCTTCCTTGGAGGCCAGGAACTGCAGCAGCGCCATGGCGCCGGGCGAGTCCTTCATCGCCACCGCGACGTCACCGCCGAGCACGACGGGAGCCGTGTCACCGGCCTTCGGGAACGGGAAGTACTTCGCGTCCTCGCCGACCTTGGCGCCCGACTGCACGGCCTCGACGGCCACGAAGTCGGCCTCGATGACCATGGCGGACTTCTTGGTGCTGTAGACCTTGCTCACGCAGGTGGGGAAGTCGGTCTGCATCGTGCCGGAGGTCCCGTCCACCAGGAACTCCTGCTTGCCGACGAGCTGCTGGATCTTCTCCAGCGCGGTCGTCACGGTCGGATCCGTCCACGGGATCTCGTGCTTGGAGAGCTTGTCGTAGTTCTCCGGGCCCGCGGTGGACAGGTAGACGTTCTCGAACAGGTCGGTCAGCGTCCAGCCGGAGGCGCCGCAGAGCGAGAACGGCGGCGTGCCGGAGTCGGCGATGGCCTGGGCGTTCTTGACGAGCTCGTCCCAGGTGGTCGCCGGCTGCACGCCGGCGTCGTCGAACGCCTGCGACCGGTACCAGACCAGCGACTTGTGCGCGGCCTTGATGAGCACGCCGTAGACCTGGCCGTCGGCGGAGCCGAGCTCCTTCCAGTACGGCGTGTAGTTGGTGTCGATCTCGGCGGTGACGGCGTCGGTGAGCGGCTTGAGCGCCTTCTGCTCGACGTACTGCTGCACCAGACCCGGCTGCGGCAGGATGGCCACGTCCGGCGGGCTGCCGGCCTGGATGCGCGGGCCGAGGAAGGCGCCGGTGTCCTCACCGGTGGAGGCGTAGGTGACCTCGGCGCCGGTCTTGTCGGAGAACGCCTTGAGCACTTGCTCGAAGTTCTTCTGCTCCGCGCCGGTCCACTTGGCGGCGACTTCGAGCTTCACGCCTTGGAGAGTCTTGGCACCGGCGGTCGCCGGGGCGGACTCCGATGCTGTGGGCTGCGTCGTCGTCGGTGCGTTGCCGCAGGCGGCGACTGCTAGCGCGAGTCCTGCCAGAATCGCTGCTGCACTGCCTTTTCGCATGGCTGCCTCACTGGGTTCTGATGATCTCTTCGAGTTCGGACTTCATGGAGACCGCGACGTCGTCGGCGGACTCGGGGGTGGGGATGCTGAGGGCCTTGGAGACCGAGCTGGCGATCACCAGGCTCAGCTGGTTGTAGTTGGCGCTGACCGGCCGTGGTTTGGCGGCGAGGATGCTCTCCTTGAGCACCGGCAGGTACGGGAAGCGCTTGATCAGGTCTGGATCGTCGTAGAGCTCGGTCCACACGGGAGGGAAGGATCCCTCGGTGAGGACGCGGCGCTCGTTCTCCAGGCTCGTGAAGTAGCGGATGAACTCCTGGGCGGTCTGCTGGTGCTTGGAGAAGGCGCTGATGGCCAGGTTGGCCCCGCCCAGCGTGCTGGAGCCGGGGCCGTTGGGCCCGGGCAGCCGGGTCACGCCGAGCTTGTCGCCCAGCTTGGCCTTGGCGGGGCCGTAAGCGTGGGGCCAGTTGCGGGCGAAGGCCAGCTCGCCCTCCTGGAAGGCCAGGCGCGACTCCTCCTCCTTGTAGTTCAGCGACGCCTTGGGGATCCATCCTTCGCGCAGGCCCTGGAGCAGGAAGTCCAGCGCGATCTCGCCCTTGGCCGGGTCGAAAGTCACCTCAGTGCCATCGCGGCTGAGAATCTGCCCGCCGGCCGACTGCACGGCCTCGGAGAAGTTCACGGTCAGCCCCTCGTAGGCCAGGAACTGCCCGGCGTAGCCTTCGATGTCGTGCTTTTTTCTAATTTCTCGTGACTGCTCGCGTAGCTCCGCCCACGTCCGTGGCGGCTTCTTGACCAGGTCGGTCCGGTAGTAGAGCAGTCCCGCGTTGCTGGTGTACGGGACGGCCCAGAGCTTGTCCTTGTAGATCGCCGTCTCCACGACCGGCGGCAGGAACCTGTCGAGCGGGAACAACCCGCGCTCCAGGGGGATGATCCAGCCGTTCTCCGCGAACTCGGCAGTCCACACCACGTCGAGCCCCAGCACGTCGTAGCGGTTGCTCTGGGCCTGGAGGTTGGCCACCATCTGAGCACGTTGCTCGTCGGCGGCCTCGGGCAGCTCCAGCAGCGTCACCTTCTCGGCCGGATGGGCCTGGTTCCAGCGGTCCAGCAGGGGTTGCAGGTACGCCGTGGTGTCGCGGCCGGTGGCGAACGTGATGGGCCCGGTTCCGCCCGTATCCGTCTCGCCGCCGCCCTCCTCGCTCGTCGTCGCGCAGCCGCTGGCCGTCAGGAGTACGGCCAGCATGAGCGAAAGCGAGCGGTGCACTCTGTTTCCTCCGTTTTCAGAGTGGTTACATACGTGTTAGGTAGATGCATTCATGTTATCCACACCTGTAATCTGAAGGTCAACGGAAAACCGTGTAACGCATTCGTAACGCAGCGGGAGGTGAGGCGTGCGGCTTCACCTGCTCGCGCTCCTGGCCAAAGAGCCGGCCCACGGATATGAGCTCAAGCAGGCCCTTGAGCAGACCTTCGGCAGTGCCTACCCATCGCCGAACATCGGGCAGATCTACGTGACGCTCGGAAGGCTGGAGAAGGACGGTCTGGTCAGGGCCGTGGACGTGGAGCAGTCCAACCGGCCCAACAAGAAGGTCTACTACCTGACCGCCAAGGGCCGCGACGTGCTCACCACCTGGGTGGACGAGCCCACCGAAGGTCCCAGGGTACGCGACGAGTTCTTCATGAAGCTCGTGCTCGCGCCGCTCACCGGCATCGCCGACCGGATGGCGCTGATCAACCGGCAGCGCCGCCACTACCTGGGGATCATGAGCGACCTCAATGACCTCCTGTCCCGCACGGCGCCGACGGACCGGGTGGCCATATTGCTCATCGAGGGGGCCATGCTGCACCTGCAGGCCGACCTTGACTGGCTGGAGCGGTGCCAGGAGGATCTGGCATGAGTGAGCGTAGCGAACGACCCATCGAACACAGCTCCTTGGCACTTATGCGGCCTGTGAAGGAGGTCGCATGAATGCCGTCTTGAAAGCGGTCAATCTGGTCAAGATCTACCAGGACGGGGCGGTTCCCGTGCCTGCCGTGCGCGGGGTCGACCTGCAGGTGGAGCCGGGCGAATTCGTCGCGATCATGGGGCCTTCCGGGTCGGGCAAGTCCACTCTCGTCCACATGCTGGGCGGGCTCGACACCAGGACCAGCGGCGAGATCTGGCTCGACGGCAAGCGCGCCGACACTCTCTCGGAGAGCGCCTGGGCGCTGCTGCGGCGCAAGAAGATCGGGTTCGTCTTCCAGTTCTTCAACCTCGTCACCAACATGACCGTCGGCGACAACGTCGAGCTGCCCGCGTTACTGGCCGGGGCCTCGCCCAAGGTCGCCCGCGAGCGCAGGGAGAGCCTGCTCGCCGCGCTCAACCTCACCGACCGCGCCGACGCCGCTCCTGCCCAGCTGTCCGGCGGCGAGCAGCAACGGGTGGCGCTGGCCAGGGCGCTGGCCAACCAGCCCAGCCTGCTGCTGGCCGACGAGCCGACCGGCAACCTCGACAGCCGCAACACGCGTGATGTGCTGCGGCTGCTCAGCGAGGTGCACAAGGAAGGCCAGACGATCATCATGGTCACGCACGACGCGCGTGTGGCGAGCCTGGCCGACCGGCTGGTGTCGCTGTTCGACGGGGAGATCGTCGATGACGGCCGCATCGCGCGGCGCCGCACCGGCACGGCCGGAGAGGTGATCGACCTCCGATGAGCCGGGAGCGGTGAGCGACTCATGAGCACTGCGCTGGCGGGGAGCCGGTGGATCAAGGCCGACCTGCGGGCCAGGAAGGGCCAGGCGGCGCTGACCGTGCTGGCGGTGGCGGGGATCGTGGCCGCGCTGATCACCGCGGCGACCCTGCTCGAGGACGGCACGAACCCGTGGCGGAGCCTGTTCGCCCAGACCGACGGGGCGCACGTCTGGCTCTACACCAAGAACAGCCCGCGGGTGGCGCTGAACGGCATCGACGGCGTGACGCGGACCGCGGGCCCCTACCGGTCGGCGCCCGTGACGGTGGCGCAGGGCGGCAAGAAGGAGCCGGCCGCGCTGCGCGCGATGCCCGCCACGCCGCCGACCGTGGCGCACCCGGTGGTGGCCGAGGGCAAGTGGCTGGACGTCGCCCAGCCCGACGGGGTGGTCGTCGAGCGCACGTTCGCGACCGCGCTGCGGCTCAGGGTCGGCGCGTCCTTCACGGTCATCGCGCTCAGCGGTGAGCGCCACACCCTGTACGTCCGCGGCATCGCCGACTCCGCCGAGCAGGGCTTCTACCCGCAGTGGACGCCCGGCCTGGCCTACGTGCTCCCGGCCATGCTCGACCGGGTCGAGCCCATGCTCGGCCGCAGCGAGTGGGTGACCGGGCTGCGGCTGGCCGACCCCGACGCCACCCAGGTCGTCTCCCAGCGCGTGGTCGTCATGCTGGAGGACGAGCTGCAGCGGGTCTACACCTGGCGCGAGGTCAGGGCCGCCATGGAGCTGGACAACCGGCTGCTCGGCACGCTGCTGGCGTTGTTCGGCGTGGTCGGTCTCGTGGCGGCCGCGCTCGCGCTGGCCAACGCGGCCGGCGGCCGGGTGCTCGGCCAGCTGCGCGACCTGGCCACGCTCAAGTCCATGGGCTTCACCAAGGGCCAGATCGCGCTGCTGCTGCTGGTCGAGCACGGCGCGCTCGGCCTGCTCGGCGTCGCGCTCGGCGCCGTGGCCGGCTGGGGCGTGATGGCGCTGGTCCTCGGCGCGACCTCCGTGGCGCCGATTCCCGTGCTGGCCATCATCGGCGGCACGGCGCTGGTCGTGCTGGCCGCCGTAGGCCTGCCCGCCTGGCGCGGCGGGCGGACGCCGCCGATCCCCGACGTGCCGTCCGCGCCGCCGCGCGGCCACCTGTCCAGACTGGCCAGGCTCGCTCTTCTCGTCCGCCTGCCGCCCGCCCTCGTCCTCGGCACCAGGGACGCCTTCACCCGGCGGGTGCCGGCGTTCCTGACGGCGTTCGGGCTGGCCGTGCCGATGATGATGACCACGATCGGGCTCGGGGTGTGGGCCACGCTGGACGACTTCGCCGACCATCCCGAGCAGGTGGGCCAGCACGCAAGCCTGTACGTCAGGCCGGGCAAGCTGCTCGAGGCGGCCGACGCCAAGCGCATCGCCGAGCAGGACAGGGACGTGGCCGCGGTCTACCCCGGCACCGACGTCAACGCCCTGGCGCCGGGAGAGGCCCGTTCGGTCAGGGTGCGGGCCATCGGCAGCTCCACGGCGCCGTACCCCTTCTCCGTGGTCGAGGGCCGCATGTACGGCCGCCAGGGCGAGGCCGTGGCCGGGCAGGGCCTGCTCGACCTGCTGGGTGTCAAGATCGGCGACCGGGTGCGGCTGACCGTGGGCGGCACGCCGCTGATCGTCAGGATCGTCGGCAGGACCGTCGAGCCCGACCAGGACGGCGTGGTGCTCTCGGTGGGGCTGGACAGCCTGGCGGCCAAGGACGCGGTGCCGCCCGAGTTCTACGCGCTCGCCCTCAAGCCCGGGGCCGACCAGGCGGAGGTACGCGGCAGGTTGATGGCCGAGTCGGCCGAGAGCCTGGACGTCCAGGCCGCGGTCAACCCGGCCGACCGATTGTCGATCATCAGGGTGGTGATCGTGGCGCTGATCGCGGTGCTGACCCTGATCGGCCTGGCCAACCTGCTCACCGCCAGCGCGCTCGGCCTGCGCGACCACGCCTTCGACCTGGCCGTGCTGAAGGCCATGGGGCTGACGCCACGCCAGGTCATGGCCACGCTGGTGATGGGCACGGGCCTGCTGGTCGTGCTCGGCGTCGGCGTGGGCGCCGCGGTGGGGATGTCCGTGGTGACAGGGCTGATCGACCTGCAGGGTCACACGAGCGGCGTGGGCGCGGGCATCGGCCGCGCCCCCTCGGCCCTGACGCTGGCCATCGCCGTCGTGACGGCCGTGGGCACGGCCCTCGCGGTCGCGCTCATCCCGGCGCGCCGCGCGGCCCGTGCCCAGGTGCCGGTCACGTCGCGCTGACAGCCCCCACGACGGCCTCTGGGCGCTTCAGCGCGAACCAGTAGAAGCCGTGGCCGGGCAGCGTCAGCAGGTAGGGCAGCTCCCCGATCGGCGGGAACGGCACCCCGCCGCGCGCCTCGACCGGGATCAGGCCCTCGAACCTGCGCAGGTCCAGCTCCACAGGCTGCGGGAACTTCGACAGGTTGTTGACGCACAACATCACGTCGTCGCGGTCCTCGCGAACGTACGTGAGCACGGCCGGGTTGGACGACCACATTTCCGTGTACGCCCCGACCCCGAACACCGGGTGCCTGCGCCTGATCTCCAGCATCTTGCGGGTGAACTGGAGCAGCGAACCCTCGTGCCGCTGCTGGGCCTCCACGTTGACGGCCTGGTACCCGTAGATCGGGTCCATGACGGCCGGCAGGTAGAGCCGCCCGGGATCGGTCGTGGAGAAGCCCGCGTTGCGGTCCGGGCTCCACTGCATCGGCGTGCGGACCGCGTCCCGGTCCTCCAGCCAGATGTTGTCGCCCATGCCGATCTCGTCGCCGTAGTAGATGACCGGCGAGCCCGGCAGCGACAGCAGCAGCGCGGTGAACAGCTCGATCCGGTCCCTGTCGTTGTCCAGCAGCGGGGCCAGACGCCGGCGGATGCCCAGGTAGGCCCGCATCCGCGGGTCCTTGGCGTACTCGTTGTGCATGTAGTCGCGCTCTTCCTCGGTCACCGTCTCGAGCGTGAGCTCGTCGTGGTTACGCAGGAAGATGCCCCACTGCGCGTTCTCCGGCAGCTTCGGCGTGCGCGACATGATCTCGGAGATCGGCTCGCGGGTCTCCTTCCTCACCGCCATGTAGATGCGCGGCATGAGCGGGAAGTGGAAGGCCATGTGGCACTCGTCGCCGCCCGTGGTCGGGTCGCCGAAGTACTCCACGACGTCCTCGGGCCAGCCGTTGGCCTCGGCCAGCAGCACCCGGTCCGGGTAGAGCCGGTCCACCTCGGCGCGGATCTTCTTCAGGTACGAGTGCGTCTCCGGCAGCCCGGCGCACGCCGTGCCCTCGCGCTCGAACAGGTACGGCACCGCGTCCAGCCGGAACCCGTCGATGCCCAGGTCCAGCCAGAACCGCAGCACCTCCAGCATGGCCTCCTGCACCGCCGGGTTGTCATAGTTGAGGTCCGGCTGGTGGTGGAAGAAACGGTGCCAGTAGTACTGCTTGCGCACCGGGTCGTAGGTCCAGTTGGACTCCTCGGCGCCGATGAAGATGATCGGCGCGTCGGGGTAGCCGCCAGGGTGGTCCGACCACACGTAGAAGTCGCCGTACGGGCCCTCGGGGTCGTGCCGGGACGCCTGGAACCAGGGATGCCTGTCGCTCGTGTGGTTCATCACGAGGTCGGTGATGATCCGCAGGCCGCGCTCGTGGGCTCGCTCGATCAGCTGGACGAAATCCCCAAGATCCCCGAAGTCCGGAAGGATCTTCATATAGTCCGAAATGTCGTAGCCGCCGTCGCGCAGCGGCGACTCATAGAGCGGCAACAACCACAGGCAGTCGACGCCGAGCCACTCGAGGTAACCGAGCTTCTCTATCAGCCCGCGCAAGTCGCCGGTGCCGTCGCCGTTGGAGTCCTTGAACCCCCGGACGAGAATCTCGTAGAACACCGCCCGCTTGTACCAGGCAGGATCCTCCGAGACGAACGCCTCGGAGATCGGCTCCGGCATTGGGGATGCGTTGATCATATGTCGCTCACAGGAAGAGATGTGGGCAGGACGAAGTCACCGGTTGCCCCGGCGTTGTTGTCTGGTGACCGCGCCGCCTGGAGTCGTCATCCCTGCGAACTCCATGCCCTAGAACGGGACCGGATTTGTGATCCGGTGCCCCGTTTGTGCGGCGCTTACGGGCCGAACACTACCAGCCCGTTGGCTTTCCGGAACCCGCTTCTGCTGTGCGACGTTTAATACCCACGAGATCCGTATGTAATCGTCCTGTTACCTAGGGTTCATCAAAACGGTGTCGTGAGATCTGTGAGGTCGTTCTCGAAGTCGCTCAGCCAGAGTCCGAAGAGTACCAATCCCCGCACCCAGAAGCGGTCATTCCAGCTATTGAACCTGGTCAGCGCGTCGGGGCCACCTGCGATCAGCTCGTGCAGCTCCTCCGACAGTAAGCCGGGAACCTGGTTCACCACGGTCTCGAGCATGCTGTGCGCATAATTTCGGGCAGGCGCGGCCGTGGAGCGCAACGGCACTCGCTGGAGCGGCTGCTTGACGACATTCGTGGACGGCAGCGCGGCCACCCGCGGATTGGCCGCGTACAGGACCTCGCGGTAGAAGCGGCCTTTGTCCTTGCGCGCCACGCCGACCGACAACGCGGCGTCGAAGAAGTCCGGATGGATGAACGGCGCCGCGAACGACGCCTCGGGGCCGACCAGATTCACCGCCGAGCGCGCGATGCCCCGCACGGTCCTGGTGTGCAGCACCGACAGCGGCAGCTCCGCACGATGGCCGTGCAGCATGGAGGTCGCGGCCGCGAACTGCTCGCGTACGGTCTCCTCCATCCATTCCGCGGCCCCCTGGGACAGGAACGGCTGCGAGGGCGCGCCCAGCGACAACGAGCCCAGCACCGCCGCCGACCGCTCGGCCTGGGTCCTGGCCTCCAGCGCGGCCCCGCTGACCATGAAGTTCTTCAGCAGCGGGCCGCCGGCCAGCCCGTCGACGAGGATCCGGCCCGCGCCGTGCACCTCCTTGGCGAAGGGCGCGTACCAGGCGTGGTGCGGCGTCAGGTATTCGAGCCTGCGGGCCACGTCCATCGCGTCGGCCGGGTAGTCGGCGGCGTCCTGGATGATCACCCGGTGCGGGATGCCGAGCTCCTTGGTGATCGCCCTGGCGAAGGCGATGTCGGTGTCGGTGCCGTCGTCCGGGCTGGTCGTCCACGACTCGACGTCCGCGCCTCTGGCCTTGGCCACGCTCGCCAGGAGCCGCGAGTCGTAGCCGCCGCTGACCGGCACGAGCAGCTTGCGCCCGTCGTACTCCGCATAGACCTGGTGCAGCAGCTCGACGATCTCGCGCGGGCTGGTCCACGCCTCGTACGGCTCGGTGCGCAGCCAGCGCGGCAACCTCCGCTCGGTGGCCACCCGGCCGTGCCGCCACACCAGCGCGCTCGCCCCGGGCAGCCGCTTGACCTCGGTGTACGGGGTCGCCTCGCCCAGCGGGAACGTCACCTGGATGATCGAGGCCCAGGCCGCCCAGTCGATCGCGATCGGCACCAGGCTGAGCAGCGGCTGGATCAGCGACGAGAAGTACACCGCGTCGCCCTGGCGCACGTAGTAGACGTCCACCAGCCCGAGCGCGCCCGTGTGCAGCGTGACCTCGTCGGCGTCGCCGATCAGGCCCGGGGTCTCGTACGTCTCCGCGACCGTGATCCAGTCCTCGACCGCGGTGGGCCTGCGCTCGCCCCAGGCGAACGCGTACGAGTCCCCGGCACGGTGGTAGGGCGGCAGCGGCGTGGAGCTGAACAACGCCGCCTCGGCCGTCTGGAGCGCCGGGCGCACGCGCGGGCCCGCGGCGGTCAGCTTGCCGAGTATGGCGGTGTCGATCCGGCCGAGAGCGCCGCAGACGTAGGGCCGCACATTGAACTGCACCGGATCTCATCCCTTCGAGACGCTTGCCCAAAAGAGTATCCTTTGCCGGGCTGAGGGAGCGGAGGCCTGTGAGCGAGCGGAGCGAGTGAACACATGAACGCAGCGTCTGTCGCCGGGCCGACGGAGGAGATCCGGTGACCACAGAGCTGGAAAGCACGCGTAGGGCGCTGCGGGACGCCATTGCTCAGGCCGAGCGCGCGGCCGAGCTGGCCAGGCTGCTGGACGCCGCCCAGGGCCGGCTGGCCGCGGCAGAGCAGAGCGTCGAGGAGGCCAGGGCGCTGGCCGAGCGGCTGAGCGAGACCGAGGAACGGCTCGCGGCCGAGCAGGCCGCCGCGGACAAGCTGCGCAAGGAGCTGGCCGAGCAGCGTTTCCAGGCCGAGGTGGCCAACTGGAAGCTGTCCTCGATCAAGGTCGCCCGCTGGAACCGCCTCGGCGACGCCATCAAGAGCGGCAAGAGCAACCCGGTCAGGCTCGCCAGGGGCCTCAGGGGCGCCGCCAAGCCGGTCAAGCGGCCCACCGCGCCCAAGCGCAAGCCCGTGGGCGCGGCCAAGTCCGTCAAGGACGAGCGTCCGGGCGCCGCGTTCCAGGCCACGACGTCGACCAGGACGCTCGGGGGCGCCTCGTTCAAGCTCAAGCCGTTCCGGGTGCCGACCGGCCCGAACACGCGGCCGCACCTGACGGCCGCGGTGATCGCCGACCCGCACGCCGAGGCGCTGCTGCGCTATGAGTGGCGCCAGACGACCGGTTTCACGCCGCGCGACTTCGCCCGGGTGCTCCCGCTCGAAGTGCCCCACCTGCTCGTCGTCGAGTCGGTCACGCAGGGGCCGTGGGCTCAGGAGATCACCGGCGAGCCCGGCGAGGGCATCAAGGCCCTGCTGGCCTGGTGTGCCGAGCGCGGCATCCGCACCGTCTTCTGGCACACGCAGGGCGACGTGGCCGCGTACGCCGCCACGGCCCAGCTGTTCGAGCACCGGTTCACGAACGATCTGGCGGTGGCCTGGCCGCGGCTGCAGTTCGGGATCCAGCCGAGGGTCCACAACCCGCTGCCGCTCGCGGGCGGGCGCATCGACCGGGTGCTCACGCTCGACCAGCTGCTGCCCGGCCACCTGAGCTACCCCGACGTGCTGACCTCCTACCGGTGGCCGGCCGCGGCGGACTGCCCGCCGGGCACCCCGCAATGGCGGCTGGCCGAGATCGCCGCCTGCGGCACGCCCATCGGCACCGAGCCGGACTCGCGGCGGGCGCACGTGGCGTTGCGGCGGGCGTACCAGATGGGCACGATGACGGAGCGGATCGACGAGATGCTCGAGGCGATCGGGCTGCCCAGCGCGCGCGCCACGCTCAACACGTCCGTGCTGCTGCCCATCATGGACCCGTACCTGATGGAGCACGGGCTCGCGCAGGTCGCCAAGCAGTCGGGCGTGACACAGGTGATCGTCATCGGCCCGCCCGAGGCCGAGCTGCGCGCCCGCGACGTGCTGCCGGACATGGACGTGATCCACCGCCGGCCGCATCCCGCCATGACCGAGGGCGCGATGCTCAGCGCAGGTCTCGACCTGTGCGAGGCCGACCTGGTGGCGGTCATGGACCCGCGCGACGTGTACGGCCCGCACTACCTGTCCGACCTGCGGCGGGCCTTCCTGTTCAGCACCGCGGACATCGTCGGCAAGGCCGCCTTCTTCGCTCACCTGCGCAAGCCGCAGGCGACGCT
The DNA here is from genome assembly GCF_005889735.1 of Nonomuraea turkmeniaca. Classification (GTDB taxonomy): domain Bacteria; phylum Actinomycetota; class Actinomycetes; order Streptosporangiales; family Streptosporangiaceae; genus Nonomuraea; species Nonomuraea turkmeniaca. The sequence goes on along the minus strand of NZ_VCKY01000125.1, from coordinate 7,556 downwards.
GCTCAAGCAGCCCGACGCCGAGTACGCCTACCTCCCGGAGATCGCCGGCGCGACCCTCCTGGGCCGCCGCAACGCGCTGCGCGAGCTGGGCTTCGCCGACCTGACGGACGGCTGGGACGAGGTCCTCATGCGGCAGTGCCGTACGGACGGGATCAAGGTGTTCTCCGCCGACAGGTTCGGCTACGTGCGGGTACGCGACGAGGACCGCTGGCTCCTAGGCGCCGCCCACCTGGTCGAATACGGCTCCGCCGAGCCGCACGCGCTCATCTAGAGTCGTCGGTGTGAAGCTGGCCGGCGTGCTGGGGGAGCCGCCCGTGCCCGAGGGCTCGTGGGAGCGGGAAGCGGTGTACGTCTCCGCGGCGGCCCTGCGCCGGCGGCTGCCCGCGGACGCCCTCGCCGAACGGGTGCGGGCGGTGCCCGGGGTGACGGACGTGGAGGTGCGGGGCAACGGCTTCCTGCGGATCACCGTGGCGGTGCCCGGAGAGCTGCTGGAGTCTCTGGAGCCGGTCGCGATCCCGGAGCCGGCATGGCCGGACTCTCCTCGTACGTGGGAGAACCCGGGGTTCGTGGTGCGGTACGGGCATGTGCGGACCCGTTTCGTGCGGCGGTGGGCCCGGGAGCTCGGGGTGCCGGAGGGCGGGTTCCGGCCGGAGGTGCTCGACGGTCCCTACGACCGGCGGGTGTTGCGGTTGCTGGCCGAGCTGCCGGGACGGGTGGTCAGCAGGGATCCGGGGTGGGAGACGTACCTGGTGCGGTTGGCGCTGGCCTATCACGACGCTCACGAGCACGCGCCTGCCGTTCCCCGGGGGGACGAGCCGGTCACGGCGGTGCACACGGCGCGGGTGCGGCTGGCGGAGGTCGTCGGAGGTGTGTTGATGGGGCCGGATCGAATGTGAAGGATCATAAAATATCCGGCTAAACGGCGAAAAAGCGTAAAAATCTCTCTTCTGGACCTTGATCGCGTCTCGATACGTGGGCAGCGGGTCATGGCGTACTTGCGGTTCCGATAGCCTCGATCAGGTGAGCCGATTCGTCCATCCTGCCGGGGACCGGCATGCCGACATGCTGCCCCACGAGCGCCCGCCGCTGGCGCCCGCCGACCTCAACCGGATCGACCCCGCGATCTGGCCGCGAACGTCGGCCCGGACCGACGGCGCGCTCACGGTCGGCGGTGTGGACGTCCGCGACCTGGCCCGCGACCACGGCACCCCGCTCTACGTCCTCGACGAGGACGACGTGCGCTCGCGCATGCGCGACTACGCCACGGCGTTCGCCGGCTCGGACGTGCATTACGCCGGCAAGGCGTTCCTGTGCAGAGAGATGGTGCGCTGGCTGGACGACGAGGGCCTCGGGCTCGACGTGGCCAGCGGCGGCGAGCTCGCGGTCGCCCTCAGCGTCGGCTTTCCGCCCGAGCGGATCACCATGCACGGCAACAACAAGTCCGTCGCCGAGCTGGCCAGGGCGCTGGAGGCCGGGGTCGGGCACATCGTGCTCGACTCCTTCGACGAGATCGCCAGGCTCGGCTACCTCGCCGAGCAGCAGGGCAAGCGGCCCAAGGTGATGATCCGGGTGACCACCGGGGTCGAGGCGCACACGCACGAGTTCATCGCCACCGCGCACGACGACCAGAAGTTCGGCTTGTCGCTCAACGCCGGCGCCGCCGCCGAGGCCGTGCACCGCGTGCTCGCGCTCCCGCAGCTCGAGCTCGTCGGCCTGCACTCGCACATCGGGTCCCAGATCGTCGACACGGGCGGGTTCGAGGTGGCCGCGCGGCGGCTGGCCGCGCTGCTCGTGCAGATCAAGGACGAGCACGGCGTCGTCCTGCCCGAGCTCGACCTCGGCGGCGGCTACGGCATCGCGTACGTCGAGGGCGACGAGGCGCCCGACATCAAGGAGCTGGCCGACGGGCTGCGCGAGATCGTCACCAAGGTGTGCGTGGACGCCGGCCTGCCCGTGCCCCGGCTGACCGTCGAGCCCGGCCGCGGCATCGTCGGCGCCGGCGGCATCACGCTCTACGAGGTCGGCACGGTCAAGGACGTCGAAGGGCTGCGCACGTACGTCAGCGTCGACGGCGGCATGAGCGACAACGTCCGCACAGCGCTCTACGGGGCCGAATACACCGCCGTGCTGGCCAGCCGCGAGAGCACCGCCGAGCCCATGCTCAGCCGCCTCGTCGGCAAGCACTGCGAGAGCGGCGACATCATCGTGCGCGACTGCCACTTCCCCGCCGACCTCGCCCCGGGCGACCTGGTCGCCGTGGCCGCGACCGGCGCCTACTGCCGATCGCTGGCCAGCAACTACAACTACCTGCTCAAGCCCGCCGTGGTGGCCGTCTCGCGGGGGACCGCCCGGGTGATCGTGCAGGGTGAGACCGAGGACGACCTACTGAGGGGGCAGCTGTGAAACCGCTGAAAGTGGCTCTGCTGGGCTGCGGCGTCGTCGGCTCGCAGGTCATCAGGCTCATGCACGAGCAGGCCGGAGACCTGGCCGCCCGCGTGGGGGCTCCGCTGGAGCTGGCCGGGGTCGCCGTACGCCGCCTCGGTCGCAAACGCGACGTGGACGTGGACCCGGCCCTGTTCACCACCGACGCCGAGGCGCTGGTCGCCCGCGACGACGTGGACGTCGTGATCGAGGTCATCGGCGGCATCGAGCCCGCCCGCTCGCTGATCGTCTCCGCCCTCTCCAAGGGCAAGTCCGTGGTCACCGCCAACAAGGCGCTGCTGGCCGAGGACGGCGCCACTCTGCACGAGGCCGCCAGGGCCGGCAACGGCGACCTCTACTTCGAGGCCAGCGTGGCCGGCGCGATCCCGCTGCTGCGGCCCCTGCGCGAGTCGCTGGCCGGCGACCACGTCAAACGGGTGCTGGGCATCGTCAACGGCACCACCAACTACATCCTCGACAAGATGGACTCCACGGGCGCTTCGTTCACCGACGCCCTGGAGGAGGCTCAGACCCTCGGTTACGCCGAGGCCGACCCGACGGCCGACGTCGAGGGCTTCGACGCCGCCGCCAAGGCCGCCATCCTCGCCGGCCTCGCCTTTCACAGCCGCGTGCCGGCCGCCGACGTGCACCGGGAGGGCATCACCGAGATCACCGCCACCGACGTGGCCTCGGCCAAGGCGATGGGCTACGTCATCAAGCTGCTGGCCATCTGCGCCCGCTCCGACGACGGCCGCTCGTTCGGGGTGCGCGTGCACCCGGCCATGATCCCGCGGACGCATCCGCTGGCGGGGGTGCGGGAGGCGTACAACGCGGTCTTCGTGGAGGCGGAGTCGGCGGGGCAGCTGATGTTCTACGGCAAGGGGGCCGGCGGGGCGCCCACGGCCTCGGCCGTGCTCGGCGACCTGGTGGCCGTCGGCCGCAACCGCCTGGCCGGCACCCGCGGGCCCGAGGAGTCCACGTACGCCGACCTGTCCGTGCACCCCATGGGTGAGACCGTCACGCGCTGCCACGTGGCGCTGGACGTGGCCGACAAGCCCGGTGTGCTGGCGCGGGTGGCGGAGTTGTTCGCCAAGCATGATGTGTCGATCCAGACCGTGCGCCAGGAGGGGCACGGGGACGACGCCCAGCTGGTCATCGTCACCCACCGCGCCACGGACGCGGCGCTGTCGGCGACGATGGAAGGGCTGCGGGAGCTGGACATCGTCCGCGCCGTGGCCAGCGTGATGCGCGTGGAGGGCGACGACTAGCGCGTCAGGTGTCCGGGAAGGCCAGGTTGCGGACGCGGCGGACGGCTCGTTTCAGCACCGTCCGGTTCTGCTCACGGGCCAGGCGGACCGCCTCGCGGCGCCAGGCCTCGGCCTTCTCGCGCCAGCGTGCCGCGTCCCTGCCGTGCTTGCCGGCTTCCCGCTTCAGCTGGCCGATCTCGGCGCGGAGCGCGGACACCCGCTTCCGGTAGAGGGCGATCTCCTTCTCGTGCGCCGCCGTGAGCTTGGCCACCTCCGAGAGCGGCTTCCTGCGCGGCGGATAGACGGCGGGGCGGCGTTTGAAGCCCCAGGTCTCGCCGGCCACCCATTCCAGGCCGAACAGGGCGTCGATCAGTTCGTCCTCGTCGTCCTCCCCGGTGGCCACCAGGGCGGCCCTGGACAGGGCTGCCGTGCGGTCCAGGCGGGCCACGGTCACACCGTGCCCGGTCTCCTCCAGGGCGATGCGGACCGCGCCCGAGTCGTGCTGCTCCATGAACGCGATCAGGCGTTCCAGCGTGTCCTCCGACGGGACCCAGCCAGGGGGCACCTGGAGCCGGAACGGGGCGCCGGTGACGGCCGGGGCGGCCGCCAGCCGGACCCGCGGGTCGTGCTCGAAGCTGGCGTGGATGAGGCGCAGGTCGAGGTCCGGGTCCTGGAGCGGGGAGCGGCGATCCCGGGTCAGGGAGTCCCACGGCGCGGTGATCGTGACCCCGATGTCGGGGATCGAGGACGCCAGCAGGCTGTCCACGGTGGCGCGGACGTCCTCGTAGGAGCCGGACGGGACCGTGGCGTCCACATACCGCACCAGCCATTGGCGGCCCGCGTCCGTGCGGAGGTAACGCCGGTAGGGGACACGGTCGGCGACGTACGGGTCGTTGTAGCGCTTCAGCGCCGCGAAGTCGCGCATGGCCGTGGGCAGGCCGATGTGCCAGGCACGGGACTCGGGGTCGGGGACGAACACCGCGCCCCCCTGCGTGAGCCGGTAGCCCAGCTCGGTGTCCTCCGCCAGGACGAGCGCCGTGTCCATGCCGCCGATCGAGCGCAGCAGCGCGGCCGGGTACGACGCCGTGGCCCCGACGTGGACGCGGGTGGCCAGGGAGCTCGGGGCCGTGCGCAGGCCGTCGTGATCGAGGATGATCTTCTCGGCCCAGTCGTGGCGGTGGGGCGAAAGCGGGAACAACGCGTTCTCCGTGCCCGTCTCCACCGCCTCGCGTACCTGCTCGGGGGCGGGCAGCTCGCCGGCCGGGGTGAAGTCGATCCAGCCCAGCACCACCACGTACGGGGCCAGGTGATGCCAGCGGAGCTGGGCCTCCACGTGGTGGCGGTGCGGCACCATGTCGGCGTCCAGCACGAACACGACCTCGCCTGTCGCGGTGTCCACACCCGCCTGCACGGCCCACGCCCGGCCCCAGCCGCCCGGCGGGCTGGAGATGAGCTTGGTCTTGGCCGGGGCGAGGTCGGGGAGCTGGAGCGGGGTGGCGCTGCCGTCGTCCACGACGATGACGTCGAGGAGGTGCTCGGGGTAGCTCTGGGCCGAGAGCGCGGCCAGAGTGAGGTCGAGCGTCTCCTGGCGGTCGTGGGCCGGGATGACGACCGTCACGGTCAGCGTCGGCTCCCACGCGCCCAGGGCGGGCGGGTCGAGCACGCCGAAGTCGTTGCGAGGGATCCTAGGGATCATGGGCGCAGGCTCCCATCCAGCTCCATGAGGGCGTTCGGGCGGAACCCGCGCCACTGCCGTCTGTTGCGCTGCAGGAACGTGCCGATCGGCTCCTGCCACGTGTGATTGGCCGCCGGGCCCCTGCGCAGGATGTAGCCCAGGCCGTGGGTCCGGTAGATCTGGCCACCGGCCGCCTGCAGGGCCTCCTGGAACTGGGTGTCCACGGAGCGCCGCAACGGCCGGAACCCGCCCACCGCCTGGAACGCCGAGCGCTCCACCAGAATCGTCCCACCGGCGACGAAGCTGGTGATCTGCTCGGTGATCTGCTGACGGTGCACGGTGACGTCGATGGAGGACAGGTAGACGAACTCCGGCACCGTGCCGACCACCTGAGCACCCGAGTACGAATGGGCCAGCAGCAGGTCGGACAGGAAGTCGGGGCCGTACCAGTCGTCGTCGTCCATCTTCAGCAGGAACGAGCCCGACGCCCTGGCGGCCGCCTCGTTCAGCACCTCGCCGAAGATCGTCTGATGGTCGGCCTCGTACACGGTCAACGGGCCCTCGTACGCGGCGATCGCGGCCGCCACGTCCGGGTGGCCCTTCGGCACGCCGTGCAGGGCGAGGATCACCTCGAGCTGGACGTCGCGCTGGCGGGCGATCTGGTCGAGGGCGAAGGAGACCATGTCGGTACGGCGGGTCGCCAGCAGCACCGACGTGAGCGGGGGCGCGGGGGCGGGTGCGCCCATTTGCTCCCACCTGGCCGCCACCCCGTGCATACGCAGGGCGGCGCGGCGCAGGCGGATGCTGTGTTCCTCCCGCCTGAGCTCGTCGGCCAGGTCCGGGCAGCGTTCGACGAGCTCGATGACGTCGTTCCCGAGCGCGCCGGCCCAGCGCGGGACCACGTCGGCCACCAGGGGCACGCCTGCGGTGGCCAGCCCCGCCAGGACCCGTACGGCGGTCAGCGGGCCGCTGTGCGCGTGTCGCCAGTCCACCTCGACACCGCGGACCTGGCGCAGCCTGGCCACGTCCGCGTCGGTGACCCCGCCGGACTCCGCGAACGACGTCACGACCTTCCCGTCCAGCACCACCGACCAGCGGCCGTCCCGCTCGGCCAGTGAGGCCATGCCCCGAGACGGGGTGGTCACGAAGCCCATGGGGTTGACCAGGCGCTCGTCCACCGGGGGAATCATGGAGGGCTCGCCGAGCACATCGGGATCGGCCAGCGGCGAATCGGCCATACCGGGCCGGCCGAGGCGCTCCCAGCTGGCCGCCTGAATCGTCGGCCGCTCAATGGGCGTCTCATCCCCAGCCCACTCGACCAGACCGGGCCCCTCGTGCCACCCGTCCGCGCCCCCCATGTCTCCGGCCGAGCCGTCCGTGCTCTCGCTCAGTGCGATGGTGCCCGCTTCGCCGGCCTGACCGGCCTGCGCGGTAGAGGCCGTCCCGTCGGTGTGCGCGGTGCCGGGGCGGCCGATCATGCGCAGGACCATGTCGCTGCCCGGCGCGCCGACCCGCTCGGGGACGGGCCCCGTCATCTCGGCAGGCGTCGCGTTGGGGTCGCCCGGCCGCCAGTCGGCCGCGCCGACGCCGGCGATCGCGGCCGCGGGTGCGGTGATCACGTCCAGCCGGTGCCCGGCGAACGCCCGCGCCGTGGCCGTCACGGTACGACCGGAGGGCGTGGACGCGGAGAAACGGGCGTCCACCACCCAGATCCGGTTCTTGGGCTGATAGACCCGCAGATCGGTCAGCGACCGCCACCGGTGGGCGGGCGTCGGCGTGGGGACGGGCGCCGGATGGGCGGCAGGCGTGTCGAGCACCGCCACCACCACCCGCTCGGCCGGCGGCAGCAGCTTGTGCAGCGTGGCGATGCGCCGCAGGTCGGCCGGTGTCTTGGCGAGCACGAGGACCTCCCGCACCGGCTTGGGCTCGGCGGCCGGCTCCAGCAGATCCCGATCGAGATCGACGATCGTGTCCCGCCCGGCCGCCCCGGCGTTGATCGGGTCGACGTCGTCGATTCCGGCGAAGAACACGTGAGCCCCACGCAGCTCCGCGAGCAACTCCCGGATCATCCGGCGCTCCGCAGATGCCTGATCAGCGAGCTCAACGGCCCCCGCCCACCGCCCTCGGCAGGTGGGGGCGCAGCGGCCGCGGACAGCCGCTCCACCTCGGCCCGCAGCCGCTCCACCTCATCCCGCAGTTCCTTGATCTCCCCC
>NZ_VCKY01000124.1 GCF_005889735.1 Nonomuraea turkmeniaca | reverse complement strand
ACCGCAGGCTTGTCCCTTCCGTGGAATTCCGGCCAGGCCGAAGGTCAGAACACGAGGGTCAAGCTGCTCAAGCGGCGGGGCTACGGGCGCGCGAATTTCGACCTTCTCCGAAAGCTCATCCTGCTTCAAGACTAAAGATCATCAATCACAAGATCAGCGACAGAGCCCGAATACTCGTACGCACCTCTGCACACCAATGAGTACGCCGACAGCACCTACCGGACGGACTTGACCCAGCCGGACTCGGCCCGGCCGAGGTGGCCGTCGACCTGCCGGCTGCCCTGGCTGAGGTGCCGGACCCACGTGCGCGGCGTGGGATCCGCCACCGTCTCACCGTGGTGATCACCACGGCGGTCTGCGCGGTCGTGGCCGGCTACCGCTCCTACACCGCGATCGCCGAGTGGGTCACCGACCTGCCCGCCGACACCGCGATGCTGTTGGGTATCGATCCCGGTCGGCGACCGTCCGAGTCGATGATCCGCAGGCTGCTGCAGGCCGTCGACCCGGACCTGCTCGCCGCCACGATCGGGACATGGCTGGCCACGCGCATACCCCCGGCCGCGTCGGGCTCCAGGCGAGCGATCGCGGTGGACGGCAAGACATTGCGGGGCTCACGCACGCGTACCGCCGCAGCCCGCCACGTCCTGGCCGCCGCTGACCAGTCCACCGGTGTTGTGTTGGCTTCCACCGATGTCCACAGCAAGACCAACGAGATCACCCGCTTCGACACGCTGCTCGACCAGATCGGCGACCTACGCGGTGTGGTCGTCACCGCCGACGCGTTGCACTGCCAGCGTGACCACGTCGCCTATCTCGCCGACCGCGGCGCGCACTGGATCCTGACCGTCAAAGGCAACCAGCCCATCCTGCACGAGCAGTTGACCGGTCTGCTCTGGCGACAGACACCTGAAGCCGACCGGGACACCGACCGTGGGCACGGCCGTCGGGAGATCCGCACCCTGAAGATCCTGTCCGTCGCCGCCGGCATCGAGTTTCCCCATGCGGCACAAGCGATCCAGATCCGTCGCCGTCGGCGCCGTCTCGACGAACCGAGGCGCTTCACCACCGAGACTGTCTACGCGATCACCGATCTGCAAGCGCACCAAGCAAGACCGTGGCAGCTCGCGGACTGGATCCGCGGGCACTGGTCGATCGAAAACAAGATCCACTGGGTCCGCGACGTCACCTACGACGAAGACCGCTCCCAAATCCGCACCGGCACCGGACCCCAAGTCATGGCCGCCCTCCGAAACGCCGCCATCGGCGCCCTACGGCTGGCCGGTATCACCAACATCGCCGCCGCGGCCCGCCACCACGCCCGCAACGCCAACCGCCCACTGGCCCTACTCGGCATCACCTAACGACTTTGCTGGGACCCTGGCCAGCGGAGCACTTCTGCGGAGCCTGCGGCGCAGAGGGCCCGCGACGGTCGGTGAGCGTTGCTATGCGGAGGCTCTTAGGGGCTCGAGGGCGGCCAGGATGAGGTCGAGGCCGAAGATGAACTCCTCTGCCGGGTCGTAGCCGGCAGCGACGAGCGCTGCGGCGGACTCGTTGAGGTAGGGGAACTCGTCAGGAGGAAGCTGGGGCAGGTAGACGTCCTCGGCCATGTCCGCGAACTCATCGGCGGTGTCGAACGGCAGGCAGGCTTCCTGCAGGGCGAAACCGTAGACGTAGACGTCGAGCAACCAGTTGGCGTGCGTCGCCATCAGAACCGGGAAGCCAGCCCTCCGCAGGCAGGCGGTGACCGCTTCGCGGTGGCGGAGGTGCGCGGGCCCCGGCGATGTCCGCGACTCCATCAGGCCGATCGCCCACGGGTGGCGTGCGAGAACCTGTCGGGCGGATACCGACCGCCGTCGCATCGCCGACTGCCAGTCGGTCTCCTCGGGCGGGAGCTCGATCTCCTCGAACACGATGTCGATCATGGCGTCCAGCAGCTCCTCCTTGTTCGCCACGTAGTAGTAGAGCGACATCGCGCCCGCGCCGAGCGCGCCGGCCAGCCGGCGCATGCTCAGCGCGTGGACCCCCTCGCGGTCGGCGATCCGGATGGCCTCGATTACCACCCGTTGCTTGCTCAGCCCCGCGTCTGGCGCGACCTGGCGTTTTTTCTTCCCGGACACGGGTCTCCTCACTCGCTCGAACGGCTTGACAATCGTCCAGCGCACGGACATCGTACAGTGTACTAATCTTAGTACAATGTACGGCGTACGGTGTACGAATCAGCGAAAACCCCGAACCCGCTCGACAACCCGCCGGTCATCCGACCGTAACGAAGGAGTAAGAGATGAGATCACCGAAGAAGACCGCCACCACGCCAGCCCGCAGTTGGTTCGTTCGAGGCCGGCTCGTCGGTGCCGCGGCGATCGCGTTCGCGGTGTTGGTGGTGATCGAGAACGTGTTGTTTGCGGTAACGGGCGCGCTGCCCTACGACGCTCCGATCGAGGACGTGCTGGCCTACTACGCGGCCAACCGCGGCGCGGTCGCGATCGTGTCCGGTCTGGTAGCCCTGTACCTGCCGCTGCTGCTCGTGTTCGTGACGGGCCTGCACGGCCTCGTGGAGCGGCGCGGCGGAGCGGGCACCGACTGGTCGCGCCTCGCCTTGGCCGCTGGCGCGACGCTGTCGGCCATCTTCGTGCTTGTCAACGTCCTGCAGATCGGGCTCGCGCTCTCCGCCAGCGGGCTCGCCGAGCCGACGCCCGCGTTCGGGCTCGTCTGGCAGATTCACGCAGCGGCGTTCGCGCTGGCGCTGCCGATGCTCGGCACCACCTGCATCGGCTCGGCCCTCGCCGCGCACGCGAGCGGGTTGACTCCGGCTTGGCAGCGCCTGCTGGGCATGGTGGGCGGGAGCCTGCTGCTCGCTGCGGGGCTGGGCAACCTCGCGATCGCCGACGGCTCGCCGCTGATCTTCGTCGGGCTCCTAGGGTTCGTCGCCTGGCTCGTCTGGCTGCTCGCGACCGGCGTGCGCCTCGTCCGGTCGTGACCGAGATGAGGGCTGCGCCGAGGTCGCGCACGCGGGCGAGGACTCCGTGGAGGGCCGCCCGGGGATGGCAGCCACAGCCTCGATCGCGACCACCCGTGCGTATGCACGCCCAGACCTGCCGCCACGCCGGCGGACGGACCGCTCCTCTCAAAAGAAGAACCTGATGGCCATCCGAACGAACACCCGGAACCTGCTCGATAACCCGCCGATCCCGGTGCAGGCCAAGCTCGCCACCGCCTGGACCACAGGGTCCCGGCAAAGTCGTTAACTCAACCCGGACACCAGTCGCGACTTTGCCGGGGCCCTGGGTAGGGAGCCTGATGTGCGCTCTCGTCGTCTCAGGCGGTGTCTTGGTTCTTGGCCTGGGCGAGCCGGTAGGAGTCGGTGCCGGTCTCGATGATGGTGGCGTTGAAGGTGAGCCGGTCGACGATGGCGGCGCAGAGGCGTGGTTCGGTGAACGTTTTGGTCCAGCCGCCGAATCCTTCGTTGGAGGCGATCGCAACGCTTGCGGTCTCCTCGCGTTCGGTCAGAACTTGGAAGAGCAGGTCAGCCCCGCGTTTGTCGAGTTTCATGTAGCCCAGTTCATCGATGCAGAGCAGGTCGTAGCGTCCGTAGCGGGCGATGGTTTTGTTGAGGATGAGTTCATCGGCGGCTTCGACGAGTTCGTTGACGAGTTTGCTGGCCAGGACGTATTTGACTCGGAACTCGGCCATAGCGGCTTCGGTGCCGAGCGCGATGAGCAGGTGGCTCTTGCCGGTGCCGGAGTCGCCGATGAGGCAGAGCGGGTGCCCGTTCTTGACCCACTCGCATTTGGCGAGGGTGTGGATGACCGCGGCGGGGACGTTGGGGTTGGCCTCGAAGTCGAAGTCGGTGAGCCATTTGGGGCGGGGGAATCCGGCGGCTTTGACTCGGCGTTCGCTGCGGCGGCGCTGCCGGTCTGCGCATTCGGCCATCAGCAGTTCGGCGAGGAACCCGCGGTAGGTGAGCTGTTCGCGTTCTGCGGCGTCGGCGGTGGGGATGAACTGGGCGCGCATCGTGGGCAGCCGCAGCATTCGGCAGGCTTGGTCGATGGAGGCTTCGGCGGCGGTCTCCGTCATCCCGCGCTGGTGGGAGAGACGGTACTGGTCGGTGCTCATGGGGGATCTCCTCGGCTGGTGGGGCGATGGCGGCGCAGCAGCTGATCGTAGGCGGCGACTGAGGGCAGCGGGCGGGTGTCTGCGGGCAGGGTCTCGATCCGTTTCTGGGTGAGAGAGACGATGTTGTCGGGCAGCTCGACCGGCTTGCCGACGGGTCGGCCGCTGGGGTCGGTCGCCTCCGGTTGCGGGTCTGTCTGGGCGGCGTTGCGGGCTTCGATGGCGACCACATCCGCGGTGAGGGCGCCGACCCGCAGTGCGGTGGCGATCCCGGCGACGATGTGGTCGTGGGCCATGGTGCGGTGCAGCAGTAGCACTTCGATCAGCTCCCGGGTGCCGGCTGCGTCCCCATGGGCCTTGCGGACCCTGGCCAACCAGGCGTCGTGGACCGGGGTGAACTTCCCTGCTTGCCGGGCTTGCTCGAGCGCGGTGGAGCCGGGCAGCGCTCCGGGTTTGCGGATCAGGACCTCCAGGTAGTGGTCGAGATCGAGGCGGGAGCTGTTCTTGGCGATCAGGCGTTCGTGGCGGGCGACTTCTTTGCGGCCCGAGAACACCACAAGCTCGGAGGAGTGCAGCAGCACCCGGACCTGCCGGCCGATCAGCGCGGCCGGCACGGAGTATCGGTTGGTGCGAACACAGATCTGGGCTCGCCGGTCGACCCGGGGTTGAAGCACTCGGCCGGTCTCGAACGGTTCATCCGGGAGCGGCCGCAGCAGGGACCGCTCCAACGCGTAGTACTCGGCGATCGTCCGGGCGCGGGCTCCGATCCGCCCTGGTCGTCCTGCAGATCCCACTGTTCGATCAGGTCGTTGAGCTCTCGGATCGAGGCGACCCTGGGGACCGGGACCAGGTGGTTGCGGCGGAATCGGCCCACCTCGCCCTCGACTCCGCCCTTCTCGTGGGCACCCTCCAGGCCAGGGCGGCAGTAGAAGGTGTCGAGTGAGTAGTGCGATCTGAAGGCGAGCCAGCGTTCGTTCTCGATCCGGGCCCGGTTCAACCCGAGGACCTGCTTCACCGCTGAGGTCAGGTTGTCATAGCGGACCTTGCCGGTCGGCACCCCGCCCAGCACCCTGAAGGCATGCAGGTGCCCCTCCAAGAACGCCTCCTGGGTGCAGGAAAGGCTGACCCGGTGCACCGCCTTGCCCGAATAGGAGAGCCGGAACACGAACAACTGGCACTTGCGGCGCTCGCCCGCCAGGTCGACATACACATCCCCGAAGTCGACCTCGGCCTCGACCCCGGGCTTGTGGGTTTGGTCGATCGGCACCTCCCGCGGCGGCCCGAACCCCTCCTCCTGCCGGATCTGCGGTGCCCGCCACGACACGTAGGCGCAGACCACGTCGTAGGAGATCCCCTCCATCTCACGTTCGGCCACCAGCCGATCGAAAATACGTCTCTTCGTGTGCCGCTGTTTGACCGGCGCCCGCAGATCTTCACGCAGCACCTGATCGATGAACGGTTTGAAGGGATCCAGCCGGGACCTGCGCGGCGGTGGCTTCTTGCGCGGCGTGGGCCAGGCCGACCGCAGGGCATCTCGCACAGTACGGCGATGCACGCCGTACTTGCGCGAGAGAGCGCGCACGCCCATACCGCTCAGCCGCGAGTCCCTCCGGATCGCAGCGAACGTCTCCGCCTTCGTCATCCGTGCCAACCGTGCCCCACCCCCACAACCAGGAGCACAACCAGCGTCCCACCACAATCCCTCAGGTGGGGCCAAAAACACTGGTCCCGCTCCCCCGCTAGCCATGGTCGGAGCAAAGCTGCTGAGGCACCCTTTAGCCGGCCCCGGCTCGCTTTCTGTGATCAAACGTGGGGGTTAGCAGTACGGCCAAGCGTTCGTCAGGGGTGTTCCAGTCGAGCGTCTTCCGCGGTCTGGCGTTCAATTCAGTAGCGACGGCGTCGAGGTCATCGCGGGTGTGAACCGACAGGTCTGTGCCCTTGGGGAAGTACTGGCGCAGCAGCCCGTTGATGTTCTCATTCGAGCCGCGCTGCCACGGGCCGGCCGGGTTGCAGAAGTAGACGGGCATGTCGGCGGCGATGGAGAACTCGTGGTGGCGGCCCATCTCGCTCCCCTGGTCCCAGGTCAGGGAGCATTTGAGCTGGGCGGGCAGCGTGGCCATGGTCTCAATCAGGGCGTCACGCATGCGCTCGGCGGTGCGGTCGATGGGCAGGTGGACGAGCATCACGTAGCGGGTGGTGCGTTCGACCAGGGTGCCGATCGCCGAGTTGCCGTTCTTGCCGATGATGCAGTCACCTTCCCAGTGGCCGGGAACGGCCCGGTCGTCAGCCTCGGCCGGTCGCTCGCTGATCATGACCATGGGCGTGCTGTAGCGGGGCTGGCGCTGCTGGGCCAGGCGGCGGGGCTTGCGCTTGGTGCGGCCGGTGCGCAGCGCCTTGGTCAGCTCGCGGCGCAGCTCGCCGCGGCCTTGCACGTAGAGCGCCTGATAGATGGTCTCGTGGCACACATGCATCTCCGCCCGCTCGGGGAAGCTTCGGCGCAGGCTCTGGACGATCTGCTCCGGGCTCCAGCGCTTGTGCAGGTGGTCTTGAATGTATGCCCGTAACTCGGGGGTTCTGTCCGATCTTGCTGGGCTTGGGGCGGGGCCGGCGCGCGTCGGCTCGGGCCTGGGCCGCATGCGGCCGGTACTGGCCGCCGGTGGGGTGCCGGTTGCGGCGGACTTCCCGGCTGATGGTGGACGGCGCACGGCCCAGCCCGCGCGATCTCACGGATCGAGGCCTTCTCCCGCACTCGGTCGGCGATGTAGATCCGCTCGTCTTCTCGCAGGTAGCGGGACGCATCAGAAGGGGGCACCGCCGGTCGTCTGACCGGCGGTGCCCCCTTCTTTTTTGCTTTGTTCGGTGCCGTGCCGTTGCGCCACCGCTTCCCGGTGCGCCGGTTGATCCCGACGATCCGGCACGCCTCCTGGCTACTGAACCCTTGATCCATAAGGTGGAAGTATGCCTCCGCTCACGGGTCAGCTTCATCCGTCCCTGAGGTGTCCGAACCTTGCGGATCTCGAACTCCATCGCACTCCCCAAGCTGGGGTGTTGCGACGATCCCTAGAACGGAAGGCCGACGCGCCGGGGGTGGGGCGTTTTCGTGGTCGCCGGGGGCGGTCCCGTTGCCGTCGCCGGGCCGACGTCCTGTCCGGAAAAATCAGTAATTGCGTCTGACGTGGATCGCCCAGCCGCCCTCCGGCAGCTCGTACGAGCCGACATGGCGATGCGACTTCAGCCTGCACCACGCCGGCACGTCCGTATAGGCCGCGGGATCGTCGGCCAGCACGGCCACCACGGCGTTCAACGGGACGTAGTTGATCTGCTCGGCGAGCATGATGATCGGGATCGGGCACTTCTTCCCGAGCGCGTCGATCGTCAAAGCCGGCTGAGTAACCTCGGTCATGCGACTCCTGCGTCCTGGCGGATGCGGCGCACCATCTCGGGCAGCACGGCGAGGAATCTGTCCACCTCGGCCGCGGAGACGCCCCTGGGCAGCGACACCCGGACATTCCCATGCGTCAGCACGCCCATCGCTTCAAGAACGTGCGATGGACGAAGCGTACTAGCGGTGCACGAACTTCCGGACGATACGGCGAATCCCGCCTTGTCCAGCTCGGTGAGCAGCGCCTCCCCGTCGACGTACAGACACGAGAAGGTCACGATGTGCGGCGCCCGGTCGTCCGGGTCGCCGATCACCTCCACGTCCTCGACGACCTTCGGCAGCGTCTCCCTGATCTTCCCGACGAGCTCGGAGATCCGCGCCTGCTCCTGCGCCGCCTCGGCGGCCATCGCGCGCAGGGCGGCCGCCGCGGCCACGATGCCGGGAACGTTCTCGAACCCCGGCACCCGCCGCCGCTCCCGCTCGTCCTCCGGCAGGAACGAGCGGAACCGGGTGCCCTTGCGCACCACCAGCACGCCCACCCCGGCCGGGCCGCCCCATTTGTGTGCGCTGGCGGTGAGCACCGACCAGCCCGGCGGAATCGGCATCCGGCCGGCCGTCTGCGCCGCGTCCACCAGCAGCGGAACGCCGTGCGCCCGGCACGCCGCGGCCGCCTCCGCGACGGGCTGCAGCGTGCCGACCTCGTGGTTGGCCGTCTGCAGGCAGGCCAGCGCGGTGCCGGGCCGTCCCACGGCCGCGGCGAACGTGTCGAGGTCCACCCGGCCGGTCAGATCCACCCCCACCGTCTCCACCGTGCCGCCGTCGCGTTCATGCACGCCGCCGGCGTGCAGCACGCTGGAGTGCTCGACCGCGCTCGTGACCAGATGGCGTCCGGTCCTGCGCCTTCCGTGTAGGGTGCCGAGCACGCCGAGATGCACGGCTTGCGTGCCGGAAGAGGTGAACGACACCTCGTCCGGGCGCGCGCCGAGTGCCTCGGCGACCTCCGTGCGGGCCTGCTCAAGCAGCAGATGCGCGCGGCGGGCCTGGCCGTACAGTCTCGCGGGATCGGCCCAGCCGACGTCGATCGCCGCCAGCAGCGCCTCGCGCGCCTGCGGGTGGAGCGGCTCGCTCGAAGCCGCGTCGAAATACGCCACGAGACTCATCGTCCCACTTGCGGCGCCATCGAGGGGTCGCGCGGGGGGGCGAGGCACGTGCACGCTAATGTGTCTGCAATCAGCTGTGCATATGGAAATACGAGCGCCCAAGGGAAAGACTCTTGGGCTTCATCTGTGGGGTAGGCGATCCGTGAGTCCGACTCGCCGTACGACGCGGCGTTCGTTGGCCCGGCGCAGGGTGCCACGCGCCGCCGCTTTGGCGTTGCTGCTGGCCACTGCTACGGCGTGTGCTAATGACGTCCCCGAGGCCAATTGGTCTCGCGGCCTTCTTCCCGACCACATCACCGAGCAGGGTGGTCCGATCCAGACGCTCTGGAACGGTGCGTGGATCGCCGCACTCGCCACGGGCGCCGTCGTCATCGTCCTGATCGCGTGGGCGGCAATCTTCCACCGTAAGCGCAGGTCGAAGGCCGATCTCCCGCCGCAGGTGCGTTACAACCTGCCGATCGAGATGCTCTACACCTTGATCCCGCTGGTCATGGTGTCGGTGTTCTTCTTCTTCACCGCCCGCGACAGCGAATACCTCACCCGCATGTCGAACAACCCCGACGTCCGGGTCAAGGTCGAGGCTTTCCAGTGGAGCTGGCGTTTCACCACGACGGTCGGTGGCAAGACGCTGCAGCCGGTCGCCGGCATGCCGGTCAGTGACTACCACCAGGGGCCCCAGCTCGTGCTGCCCGTGAACAAGACGATCGAGTTCGATCTGTCGACGGACGACGTCATCCACTCCTTCTGGGTGCCGGAGTTCCTGTTCAAGCGTGACGTGATCCCGGGCATTCCGGAGGACAACCCAGGCCGCAAGTTCGAGATCAAGACCCTGAACAAGCCGGGCGTTTACGCGGGTCGCTGCGCCGAGCTGTGCGGCGTCGACCACAGCCGCATGCTCTTCTCGGTGAAGCTCGTCAATGACCGTGAGTGGAACCAGTACATCGCTACACAGGCTGGGAGTGCCCAGTGACCGCCATTCAAGAACCACTTCGCGCGCCGGTCGGGCGGCCCACCACCAAGGGCCAGGTGATCGCCAAGTGGCTGTCCTCCACCGACCACAAGATCATCGGGCATCTCTACCTGATCTCGTCGTTCATCTTCTTCCTGATCGGCGGCATCATGGCGCTGATCATGCGGGCGGAGCTGGCGCAGCCGGGGCTGCAGCTCACCAGTAACGAGCAGTTCAACCAGCTGTTCACCATGCACGGCACGATCATGTTGTTGATGTTCGCGACGCCGCTGTTCGCCGGCTTCGCCAACGAGCTGATGCCGCTGCAGATCGGCGCCCCCGACGTGGCGTTCCCGCGCCTCAACATGGTGAGCTACTGGCTCTACCTGTTCGGCAGCATCATCGCCGTGTCCGGCTTCTTCACCCCGGGCGGCGCCGCGTCGTTCGGCTGGTTCGCCTACACGCCGCTGTCGAACGCGATCAACTCGCCCGGCATCGGCGGCGACCTGTGGATCATGGGCCTGGCGCTGTCCGGTCTGGGCACGATCCTCGGCTCGGTGAACTTCATCACCACGATCATCTGCATGCGCGCCCCCGGCATGACCATGTTCCGCATGCCGATCTTCACCTGGAACGTCCTGCTCACCAGCATGCTCGTGCTGATGGCGTTCCCGGTGCTGGCCGCCGCGCTGCTGGCCCTGGAGGCCGACCGCAAGCTCGGCACCCACATCTTCGCCTCGGAGAACGGCGGGGCGCTGCTGTGGCAGCACCTGTTCTGGTTCTTCGGCCATCCAGAGGTGTACATCATCGCGTTGCCGTTCTTCGGCATCGTGACCGAGGTGCTGCCGGTCTTCAGCCGCAAGCCGATCTTCGGCTACATCAGCCTCGTGGTCGCGACGATCTCGATCGCCGGTCTGTCCATCACGGTCTGGGCGCACCACATGTTCCCGACCGGGCAGGTGTTGTTGCCGTTCTTCTCGTTCATGACGTTCCTCATCGCGGTGCCGACCGGGGTGAAGTTCTTCAACTGGATCGGCACCATGTGGCGCGGGCATCTGTCGTTCGAGTCGCCGATGTTGTTCTCGGTCGGCTTCCTCATCACGTTCCTCCTGGGCGGTCTGACGGGCGTCATCCTGGCCTCGCCGCCGCTCGACTTCCACATCAGCGACACCTACTTCGTCGTCGCCCACTTCCACTACGTGGTCTTCGGCACCGTCGTGTTCGCGATGTTCGCCGGCTTCTACTTCTGGTGGCCCAAGTTCACCGGCAAGATGCTCGACGACAAGCTGGGCAAGCTGCACTTCTGGCTGCTGTTCATCGGCTTCCACACCACGTTCCTGGTGCAGCACTGGCTCGGCATGGCGGGCTTCCCGCGCCGGTACGCCGACTACAGCGCGGCCGACGGCTTCACCGACCTCAACCTGCTGTCGTCGGTGGGCGCGTTCATCCTGGGCCTGTCCACGCTGCCGTTCTTCTACAACGTGTGGAAGACGTGGCGCAGCGCGCCGAAGGTCACGGTCGACGACCCGTGGGGGTACGGCGGCTCGCTCGAATGGGCGACCTCCTGCCCGCCGCCGCGGCACAACTTCACCTCGCTGCCGCGCATCCGGTCTGAGCGTCCCGCCTTCGACCTGCACTATCCGCACGTGTCCGCCAAGCCCGTCCAGGAGGTCGAGGCCTGATGAGGGTACAAGGGTGGCTGTTCCTCGCCTGCGGCCTGTTCTTCGCCGGCGTCGACATCGCCTACTGGTTCTGGACCAAGGCGGCCACCGGCCAGGGTGAGCCGGTCGGCACCACGGCCATGGCCATCTCGGTCGGATTCGCGTTCATGGTGGGCTACTACCTGATGTTCACCGCGCGGCGCATCGGCCCGCAGCCGGAGGACAACAAGCAGGCCGACATCAGCGAGGGCGCCGGGGAGATCGGGTTCTTCAGCCCGAGCAGCTGGTGGCCGCTGTTCGTGTGCCTGGCGGCGGCCTTCGCCTTCGCCGGGTTCGTGTTCGGCTTCTGGATGTTCCTGATCGGGGTCTTCCTGATCCTCATGGCCATGGTCGGGTTCGTGTTCCAGTACTACCGGGGCAACTTCTCGCACTGAGCGAAACCGGAGCGGGTGTCCTTCCTTGGGGGAGGACGCCCGCTTTTTGGTGTTCTTTACCAGAGGTCGGATGTGGTGATTCGATCACTCAGGGTAATAAAGGAGGCAGAAGCGGTTCGATCTTGGGCGAGGGAGTCACTGTGGCGCGCGTAACGTATGGATCCGCAGGGCTGCTGGCCTTGGCGTTGCTGGCGGCTTGCTCGGCGGGCGGCCAGGCCGGGAACGGGCGTGACGGGGTCGCCATGGCCGGCGGAGGGGCGCGGGGGCCCGCTGTGTCGTTCTCTCCCCAGGACAAGACTCAAGGTGTGCCCACAGACCAGCCGGTGGTGGTGGCGGCCAACAGCGGCAGGCTCAAGAGCGTAGAGGTGGACGGCGGCAAGTCCGGCCCCCTGGTGGGCGTGCTGAGCGGCGACGGCACCCGCTGGCGCAGCACCGGCACCGCCCGCCCCGGCACCGCGTACACGGTCACCGCCGTCTCCGTGGACGCCGCGGGCAAGCAGACCTCGGCCACCAGCACGTTCACGACGGTCAAGGGCAAAGAGACGTTCGACATCGAGACCATCACCCCGAACAAGGACGACACCGGCCTGACGGTCGGCGTCGGCATGCCCATCATGATCGCTTTCGACAAGCCGGTCACCGACCGGGTGTCCATCGAGCGCAACCTCACCGTCCGCAGCTCCAAGCCGGTGGAGGGGGCCTGGCACTGGTTCGACAGCCAGCATGTCGACTTCCGGCCGCAGGAGTACTGGCCCGCCCACACGCGGGTGCGGGTGGAGGCACGGCTGGCCGGCGTACGCGGGGGACCCGGCATGTACGGCAAACGCGACGTCACGCTCAACTTCAAGATCGGCCGGTCGCAGATCACCAAGGGCAGCACCGACGAGCACGTGCTCCACGTGCGGCGGGACGGCAAGAAGATCCGCACGATGCCGATGAGCGCCGGCCAGGGCGGGCAGTGGAAGTACTACACGACCTCGGGCATCCACCTGGCGATGTCGCGCGAGCCCGTCACCGTCATGACCTCCCCGGGGATCGGGCCAGGCCAGGCCGGCTACTACCAGTTGACGGTCTACAACACCGTGCGCATCTCCAACAGTGGCGAGTACGTGCACAGCGCACCCTGGTCGGTCGGCTCGCAGGGCAACTCGAACGTCAGCCACGGATGCGTGAACATCAGCCCGGCCAACGCCGCCTGGTTCATCAAGAACACGCTGATCGGGGATCCGATCATCATCACCGGGTCGCCGCGGAAGCTGGAGCCCACGAACGGCTGGGGCCATTGGCAGGAGAACTGGAAGCAGTGGCTGAAGTGGAGCTCGCTCAAGAGCGGCCCGACGATCAAGCTGTGACGGCCGGCGTCGCCCGAGCACCTGTCGCCACCCTGGGCGCCCGCTGTCGTCTGAGCGCCCGCCGTTCCCGAGGGCGCCCAGGGGCCCGCCACGCCCGCCGTTCCCGAGGGCGCCAAGGGCCCCGCCACGCCCGCCGTTCCCGATGGCGCCCAGAGGGGCCCGCCACGCCCGTCGTTTCCTGAGGGCGTCACAGGGCACGCTGCCGCCCGTCTTTCCTGAAGGTGCCCGGGGCCCCGCTGTCGCCCGTCGCGGCCTGAGCGGGCCGCTCAGGCGTCCAGGGCTCGCTTCCTCGGCACCCGTGGGTCAGGCCGGGCCGAAGGAGCCGCTGACCTCCACCCAGCGGTCCAGGACGGCCGCGGCGGCGCCGGAGTCCACGGCCTGCGCCGCGCGGGAATACGCCTCGGCCATGGCCGCGTCGAGATCGTCGCCGGGCCCGTCGTAGGCCACCAGGGCGGCGGCCGCGTTGAGCAGGACCGCGTCGCGCACCGGCCCGGTCTTGCCGCCGAGCAGGTCGTGCACGGCCTGGGCGTTGAACACCACGTCGCCGCCGCGCAGCGCGCCCGCCTCGGCGCGCGGGATGCCGAGGGCCGCCGGGTCGAACGTCGTCTGCGTGGCGGTGCCGTCCTTGACCACCCAGACCGTCGAGGTGCCGGCGATGGTCAGCTCGTCCAGGCCGTCGTCGCCGCGGAACACCAGGGCGGACACGCCGCGCTCGGCGAAGACGCCCGCGAGCACGGGCAGCATCCTGGCGTCGAAGACGCCGATGGCCTGGGCCGACGGGCGGGCCGGGTTGGTGAGCGGGCCGAGGAAGTTGAAGATCGTGGGCACGCCGATCTCCTTGCGCGTCGGCCCGGCGAAGCGCAGTGCGGGGTGGTAGACCGGGGCGAAGCAGAACGCGATGCCGGCGTCCAGCGCCACCCGCGCCGTCTGCTCGGGTGTGAGATCGAGGCGGATGCCCAGGTGTTCCAGGACGTCGGCGGCGCCGCACGAGGACGAGGCGGCGCGGTTGCCGTGCTTGACCACGCGCGCGCCGGCGGCCGCGACGACGATGGCGGCCATCGTCGAGACGTTGACAGTGTGCGCGCGGTCGCCGCCCGTGCCGACGATGTCGACCACGGGGCCCTCCACACTGAGCGGCGTCGCCAGATCGAGCATGGTGCGGGCCAGGCCCACCACCTCGGACACCGTCTCACCCTTGGCACGCAGGGCGATCACGAAGCCCGCGATCTGGGCGGGCGTCGCGGAGCCCGACATGATCTCCCGCATGGCCCAGGCCGTCTCGTCCGATGTCAGATGCTCTCCGGCCAGGAGAGCGGAGAGCAGGGCAGGCCAGGTCGTCCGGGAGTCCATGGGGCACCTACTTAGCGTTGAGTCGGGTGGAAGAACGGCGGCGCATCAGGTCGGCCACCGTGTCGGCCACGACCATGGGCTCCAGCGGCTGGGACACCACGGCATCGGCCTTCGACCATTCGGCCAGCCACCGGTCGTCGCGCCGGGCGATGATCAGGCAGATGGGCGGGCAGTCGTAGACCTCGTCCTTGGCCTGGCGCGAGACACCCATGCCGCCCGCGGGCTGCGTCTCGCCGTCGAGGACGGCCACGTCGATCTCGCCCGAGCCCAGCCACTGGTGGACCTTGGGCTCGGTGGCGCACTCCACGATCTCGACGAAAGGCACGCCCGCCGCGGGCCGTCTGCCGATGGCCTGGATCACCTCAGCCCTCGTGGCGGCGTCGTCGCTGTAAACGAGGACCTTCATCGTGTCGTCGGTGCTCCCAGATGACGTCACTGTCGCGCTCACTATCGGTCGTAGCGGTAGGGTCACCCTGGATCGTACCGGTGTGCCGGTGTGCAAACCCAGGTTGCCGCCCCTGTGGGGCGTTTTGCGGCAATTATCCCAGGTTGGTGGCCGGTTTGTACCTGCTAACGGGGGGTCGTGCGCCGGACCGACCACCGGAGCCGCAATAATGCTGCCCGTGGCGACAGCATCCGCAATAACTTCGACGACGACACCACAGTCGTACCGCAGACCCAATCTGGTCAGCGTCGGGACGATCGTGTGGCTGTCCTCTGAGCTCATGTTCTTCGCGGCGCTGTTCGCGATGTACTTCACCATCCGGTCGGTGAGCGAGGGCAAGGGCCTCGAGTGGGGTCCCTCCCTCATTCCCGCAGGCGCGCAAGCCGCCGAGGGAGCCGCTCACCTGGACATCCCGTTCGCGACGGTCAACACGATCATCCTGGTGCTGTCGAGTGTGACGTGCCAGCTCGGCGTGTGGGCCGCGGAGAAGGGGCAGGTCGGCAAGCTCCGCTTCTGGTACATCGTCAGCTTCCTCATGGGCGCGGTCTTCATCGCGGGCCAGCTGTACGAGTACAGCAAGCTGGCGTCAGAGGGCGCTACCTTGGCCGCCAATGCCTACACCTCGGTGTTCTACCTGACGACAGGCTTCCATGGCCTGCACGTGACCGGTGGCCTGATCGCGTTCCTGTTCATGCTGGGACGCACGTACGCCGCGAAGCGCTTCACGCATGAGCAGGCCACCAGCGCGATCGTCGTGTCCTACTACTGGCACTTCGTAGACGTCGTCTGGATCGGTCTTTTCGCGACCATCTACATCATTCGTTAAGGAACGGGATCTCTGTGACTAGGATCACCGCTTGGCGGCGGCATCCCCTCGCGAGATATGCCGTCCTGATTTTCGCGCTGGCGCTGGTCGGGATGGTATACGCCGCCTTTGTCCAGGCGGGTAAGCCTGCCGACGCGGCGCTCGCGGCAGGCAAGGTCGATGACGTGGCCGAGGGCAAGAGCCTGTTCGTCCAGCATTGCTCCAGCTGCCACGGCATGAACGCCGAGGGTGTCACCGACAAGGCGCCCACGCTCATCGGTGTCGGCGCCGCGGCCGTCGACTTCCAGATGAGCACCGGGCGCATGCCCGCGGGCGCCCCCGCCCCGCAGGTTCCGCGTAAGCCTCCGGCGCCCTGGGTCAACGAGACGACGACCCGGCAGATCGCGGCCTACGTGCAGTCGCTCGGCGGCGGCCCGCAGGTGCCCGCACCCGAGCAGGTCGACCCGAAGCTCGGTGACGCGGGCCGGGGCGGCGAGCTGTTCCGCGCCAACTGCATCCAGTGCCACAACTGGGTCGGCGCCGGTGGAGCCCTGACCCAGGGCAAGTACGCTCCCAACCTCAATGAGGCGACCCCCACGCAGATCTACTCGGCAATGATCACGGGTCCGCAGGCCATGCCGGTCTTCAACGACTCGACGATCACGCCGGAGGAGAAGCGTGACATGATCGCCTACATCACCCAGGTGCGTTCGCAGAGAGACCCGGGAGGTTTTGGCCTGGGGCGGATTGGCCCCGTGACCGAAGGTCTCGTAGCGTGGATCGTGGGGCTCAGCGCCCTCGCACTCGCCGCCATCTGGATCACCGCGAAGAAGCGACAGAAGTCATGACAGACAACGAGCACGAGATCGAGCAGCCGGACGAGCGTGTACCCAAGCGCGTCATCGGCACCCCCGCGCCGGGCACCTCGATGCTCGGCACCGTGGAAGCGTCGGACACCGACGCGGAAGTCCCCGGCGTGACGCTGCAGGACGAGGACAAGGCGCGCAAGGCCGAGAAGATCGTGGCGCTCTGCTTCACGATCACCTTCCTCGCGTCCCTCGCGTTCATCGTCTCCTACGTGTACTTCCAGGTCGGCAGCCCCGAGGCGACCGGGACGTCCAACCTGGCACTGGGCAGCACGCTCACGATCGCGATCCTGGGACTGGCGGTCGGCATCGTGATCTGGGTCCGCCAGATCATGCCGAAGTACTCCCTGATCCAGGAGCGCCACGAGATGGCCTCCGCCGAGCCCGACCGCGAGGTCGTGGCCGACACCTTCATCCAGGGCGCCAACGAGAGCGGCTTCGTCAAGCGCAAGCTGCTGCGCCGCACCCTGCTGCTGGCGGCGGCGCCGCTCGGCCTGGTGCCGCTGGTGCTGCTGCGGGACCTCGACAACAGCAAGATGTCGGGCGGGCGGTTCAACGAGGTGCTGCGCCACACGGTCTGGGGCGAGAAGAACAAGGAGGGCAAGCCGCTCAAGCTCGTCGTCGAGGGCACCGGTCAGCCCATCAGGGCCGCCGACTTCAACTCGCCCGGCAGCATCCTGTCGGTGGTCCCCGAGGGTTTCGAGCACGACCTCAACGCCCTCGCCAAGGCCACGCTCATCCTCATCAAGTTCCGCCCGGAGGAGCTCAAGGCCGGGGTGCGGCAGAACTGGACGCACGACGGCATCGTGGCGTACTCCAAGATCTGCACCCACGTGGGCTGCCCAGCGGCGCTCTACGAGCAGAACACCCACCACATTCTCTGCCCGTGCCACCAGTCGACGTTCGACGCCGCCGACGGTGCCAAGGTCATCTTCGGACCGGCCGCCCGGCCGTTGCCGCAGCTGCCGATCACCGTGGACGAGCAGGGTTACCTCATCGCCCAGGGCGACTTCGACGTGCCCGTCGGCCCCAGCTACTGGGAGCGCGGCGACGCCGAGAGGGCGGCCAGGGAGCAGGGAGGCCAGGCATGACCACCGAACTGAAGACGGTGCCCAAAGCCATCGCCGGGCCGTCGAACTTCCTCGACGAGCGGCTCGGCGGGGCCAACTTCCTCAAGCGCAACCTGCGCAAGATCTTCCCTGACCACTGGTCGTTCCTGCTGGGTGAGATCGCGCTCTACTCGTTCATCATCCTGCTGCTGACCGGCACGTTCCTGACGTTCTGGTTCAAGCCCAGCATGGAGCATGTCATCTATGACGGCTCCTACTCGCCGCTCACGGGCGTGGGGATGTCCGCGGCGTACGCCTCGACGCTGGAGATCAGCTTCGACGTCCGGGGTGGTCTGCTCATGCGGCAGATGCACCACTGGGCCGCCCTGCTCTTCGTGGCCGGTATGACGGTCCACATGCTGCGGGTGTTCTTCACCGGCGCCTACCGCAAGCCGCGCGAGCTCAACTGGATCATCGGCGTGCTGCTGCTGACGCTGGCGCTGGCAGAGGGTCTGACCGGCTACTCCCTGCCCGACGACCTGCTGTCCGGCGCCGGTCTGCGGATCACGGAGGGCGTGGCGATCTCGCTGCCGATCGTCGGCACGTTCATTACGTTCTTCCTGTTCGGCGGGGAATATCCGGGTGAGGACATCGTCGCCCGGTTCTACGCGCTGCACATCCTGCTCATCCCGGGCATTCTCCTGGCGCTGATCTCGGCTCACATGGTCCTCATGTGGGTGCAGAAGCACACCCAGATGCCCGGCAAGAGCCGTACCAACCAGAACGTGGTGGGCGCGCCGTTCTACCCGGCCTTCATGGCCAAGGCGGGGGCGTACTTCCTGTTCACGCTCGCCGTGATCGCGGGCCTGGCGACGTTCGCCCAGATCAACCCGATCTGGCTGTTCGGACCGTACACACCAGCGGACGTGTCGGCCGGCTCCCAGCCCGACTGGTACATGGGCTTCCTGGAAGGCGCGCTCCGCATCATGCCGCCGTGGGAGATCAACCTCTTCGGCACGGCCCACGCGGGCACGTTGCCGCTGAGCGTGATCATCCCGGCACTGGTGCCGATGGGCATCATCATGACCGGTCTGGCGCTCTATCCGTTCCTGGAACGCTGGGTGACGGGCGACAACCGCGAGCACCACGTCGCGGACCGCCCCCGCAACAACCCGCACCGGACCTCCATCGGCATCTCGGCCATGACGTTCTACGGCGTCCTCTGGCTGCTGGGCGCCAACGACGAGATCGCCGCGAACTTCCACGTCAGCCTCAACTGGACGACGTACGCCGGCCGGTTCCTGATCTTCGTGGCGCCGGCGCTGGCGTACCTGATCACCTACCGGATGTGCCTCGGCCTGCAGCGCCAGGACGCGGCCGTCGTCTCGCACGGCGTGGAGTCCGGTGTGATCAAGCGGCTGCCGCACGGTGAGTTCATCGAGGTCCACACGCCGCCGGCGGACGACATCGAGGCGCACGTGCGCGGCAAGGAGCCGGTGGCGATGCTGCCGGTGGCCGAGGACGCGGCCGGCATCCCGCCCAAGGGCATGCGCGGGCCGCTCGGCAAGCTGCGCGCCCGCATGTCGAAGGCGTACGGCGGGGAGAAGATCCCGCTGGACGAGGGGCACGAGCACGAGGAAGAGCACGCCGCCATCGGCGGCGGCGATGATCGCAGCCTGACCCACTAGGAGTTGTGGCGGCCCCGGACGGATCTTTCCGTCCGGGGCCGTTGCCGTTTGCGTCCCTGACGGCTTCGCCGGCCGGCTCGCACCCGCCACCCGTCATGGCCGGTCGTGAGGGTGTTGTTTTGCTCTTTTACGGTCGCCCAGGGGCACCGCACGCGCCGTAGACCGTTGCCACCCGTCATGGCCGGTCGTGAGGGCTCACGGGTTCTCGCCGTGACGGAGCGCATGCTGAGCCGGCTCCGTGGTCAAGCGGTCACCGTGTCGGCGAATGTGGGTCAGTCGGCCTCGGGGAAGCCGATGGAGAAGGCCGCGTCCAGGTCGTGTTTGCTGTAGGCGCGGAAGGCGATGTGCGTTTCCGTGTGCAGGACGCCTTGGACCTTGTTGATGCGGCCTGGCACTACCTCGGCGATTTGTTCATACGCCGGGACGCGGACCATGGCGAGGAGGTCGTATTCGCCGGTGATGGAGTAGACCTCGCTGACGCCGTCGATCTCGGCGATCGTCTCGGCGACCTCCGTGATCCGGTCTACCTCGGCATTGATGTGGACGATAGCCGTGACCATGGACCAACTCTATCGGGTTACCGCAAAGGCCGCCCGTCGCGACCGCGTCGCTGGTCGAGATGGCGGTAGGCGAGGTCGATGCGGGCCTTGTGGCGGGCGGCCCCCCGGACGGGCAGGCTCCACACCCCGTCCAGCTCCACCAGGCGCACCCCCGGCGACTCCAGCCAGCGCAGGATGCACTCGGTCTCCTCGGCGCTGGCGGCGTGGACCGGGCCGGGGCCGGGGATGACGACCTCGGCCGTGGCCGTCAGGGAGGCGACGAACGGGGTCGGGTGCACGCCTTTCTGCAGGACGCCGGCCGCGGCGAGCCGGCCGTACCTGATCACGTGGATGTCCCAGCCGCCGCCGAACGCCGGGCTGGCGGCGACCAGCTGCGGGATGCGCGTGATGGAGCTCAGCCGCTGCATGCGGGCCGCCGTGCGGACGAACGCGGCCAGCCGGTCGCGGTCGACGGACGCCTCCTCGTAGCGCTGCTCCACCGACAGGCGCTCCATGCGGGCCGCCACGGCGGTGAAGACGGGCGTGGCGTCGAGCGTCATGGCGCGGCGGGCGCTCTCGACGTGCAGGGCGTACTCCTCCGGGCTCTCCCTGCCCTCGCACGGCGCGCCACAGCGGCCCATCTCGTGCAGCACACAGGCGGCACGCCTGGTCCGCAGGCTGATCGGCTGGGTGCACTGACGCAGCGGCACGGCCTCGTGCAGCGCGATGCGGGCGTCGTCGGCCAGGCGGGCGCTGGTGAACGGCCCGAGATAGGTGGCGTCGTCGTCCTTCAGGTCGCGCACGATGGACAGGCGGGGAAAGGGCTCGGCCGTGAGCTTGAGCCAGAGCACCTTCTCGGGGAAGCGGGAACGGCGGTTGTAGCGGGGCTTGGCGCCGCCGATCAGGCGCAGCTCCCTGACCTCGGCCTCCAGGGCGGTGGCGCAGACGATGTGGCGCACCCGCTCGGCGATGCCGATCATCTCGCGGATGCGCGGCCGGGTCTCGCTCGCGGTGAAGTAGGAACGCACCCGGTTACGGAGATTGCCGCTCTTGCCGATGTAGAGGACCTCGCCCCGCTCGTCCTCGAAGAGGTAGACGCCGGGCGCGTGCGGCACGGACTCGGCCAGGTGCCGCTTGCGCTGCTGCTCGGGCGTGGGCGCGCGGACGAACGACTTCAGCTCCTCCAGCGTGTGCACCTGGAACGAGCCGGCCCGCTCGATCAGCCCGTGCAGCACGTCCACGGTGGCCCTGGCGTCCTGCAGGGCCCGGTGGCACGGCTCGACCGGGCTGCGGAAGAACCTGGCCAGCGTGGCCAGCTTGGCGTTGGGCGTCTCGTCGCGGGTCAGCACGCGCCGCGCCAGGTCCACGGTGTCGACGACCGGGTTGGCGGGCGGGGGATGGCCCTGCGCGGCGCAGGCCGCCTTGACGAAGCGGGTGTCGAACCCGGCGTTGTGCGCCACCAGCACGGCGCCGCGGATGAACTCCAGGAAGCTCGGCAGCACCGCCTCGATCCGCGGCGCGGCCATGACCATGGAGTCGGTAATCCCGGTCAGCACGGAGATGAACGGCGGTATCGGCCCGCCGGGATCGACCAGCGTGGAGAACTCGGCCAGCACCTCGCCCGCCCGCACCTTGACCGCCCCGATCTCGGTGATGGCGTCCTCGGCCGGGGCCCCGCCGGTCGTCTCCAGGTCGAACACGACGAACGTGACCTCGTTGAGGGGAGTGCCGAGCTCGTCGAGAGTGCCTTGTACCGCGTCCACGAATCAAGACCATAGAGAGACCGACCGACAGGATCGAATAACCATCCCCCTTGATCCTTAGTTACCCTTCCCTTTGTGTCCACGGGAAGACTTGCCGGCCGCTACTCACTCCAGCGTCCTCTGGGCGCGGGTGGCATGGGGAAGGTGTGGCTGGCCAGGGACGAGATGCTTGACCGCGACGTCGCGGTCAAGGAGCTCACGCTGCCCGAGGGCATGTCGCCGAAGGAGCGGGCCGACTCGGTGAAACGGGCCGTGCGCGAGGCCCAGGCCACCGCCCGGCTGCGCCACTCCGGCATCGTGGCCCTGCATGACGTGCTCGTCGAGTACGAACGGCCGTGGCTGGTCATGGAGTTGCTGCGGGGCCGCACGCTCGCGGACACCATACGCGAGTTCGGGCCCATGCCGCCCGACTATGCCGCGCGGATCGGCGCGGACGTGCTGGAGGCGCTGTCCGTCGCCCACGCACAGGGCATGCAGCACCGCGACGTCAAGCCGGGCAACGTGTTCCTGACCGAGAGCGGCAGGGTGGTGCTCACCGACTTCGGCATCGCCCGGCAGGAGGGCCAGGCCACGCTCACCGAGCAGGGTCTGATGATCGGCTCGCCCGGATTCATCGCGCCCGAGCGGCTGGACGGCCACCCCGGCGGCCCGGCCAGCGACCTGTGGTCGCTCGGCGCCACGCTCTACACGGCGGTGACGGGCACCGCGGCCTACGCAGGGTCGGCGGCCCAGCGCGTACGCGACACGATGACGCAGCCGCCGCCCGTGGCGCCGGGCCCGCTGGGGCCGCTGATCAACGCCATGATGGCCCACCACCCGGAGACGCGCCCGGACCCGCGTGTGGTCATCCCCGCGCTCAGGCAGGTCGCCGCCGGCGGCCCGCTGCCGCACGTGC
Organism: Nonomuraea turkmeniaca; assembly: GCF_005889735.1. Classification (GTDB taxonomy): domain Bacteria; phylum Actinomycetota; class Actinomycetes; order Streptosporangiales; family Streptosporangiaceae; genus Nonomuraea; species Nonomuraea turkmeniaca. Next base: position 8,989 of record NZ_VCKY01000124.1, on the reverse strand, counting down.
CGGCCGGCCAGGAGATGACCGTGCCGAGCCCGGTCAGGAAGCGCGGGCGGGCCGCGTTGTGGATCGCCGCGGCGGCGGCTCTCGTGGTCGCGGTGGCCGCCGGCGGTTTCTTCGTGCTGAGGAGCATGGACGGCGGGGTGCCGACGGCGTTCACCGTGCCGATGGACGTGTGCACGCTCATCAGCCAGGAGGACGTGGGCCTGCTGCTGCGGACACAGAGCCCGCCCAAGGGTCAGCGGGGCTCCGACGACGAGGGCCCCAAGTGCAGCTGGCCGATCTCCCAATCCGGTGTGGGCCTGCAGGTGCAGAAGGACTCCGACACGGTGGACCCCTGGTCGATGACCCCGGTCAGCGCGCGGACGCTGTTCCAGGGCCAGAAGCGATATTGGACGAGGTACGACCAGCTCGACTGGAAATGGCCGGAGATCGGGGTGAAGGACTCCATGAAATCCAAGCGCACCCCGGTGCGCGAGCTCTCCGGCGTCGGCGAGGAGGCGTTCGCCTTGGAGCTGGCCGGCCCCTCCGGACGGGTGCACTCGGCGTACGTCTACTACCGGCTGGCCAACCTCGTCGTGCGCGTCGAATACTCCACTGTCGCCGACCGGCCCACCGACGAGGACATCAAGCAGTCGGCGCTGAAGGCGGCCCAGGCGAGCGAGCAGGCGTTGCGCAATGCCGCATGACCTCTACCTGCTGGCGGGCCGCTACCGGCTGATCGAGCGGCTCGGACAGGGCGGCGCGGGCACGGTGTGGCGGGCCATCGACGAGATCCTGGACCGGCAGGTCGCCGTCAAGCAGGTGCGCGTGCCTGATGGGCTCGACCCGTACGCGCGGGCGCAGTTCACCGACCGCGCCATCCACGAGGCCAGGTCGGCCGGGCGGCTGCGCGACCCGGCCATCGTGCTGGTCCACGACGTGGTCCTCGAAGGCCACCAGCCGTGGATCATCATGGACCTGGTCACCGGCCGCTCGCTCGACAAGCTGATCAAGGAGCGGGGGCCGCTGCCGCCCGAGTTCGTGGCCAGGGTGGGGCTGCAGGTGCTGTCGGCCCTGGAGGTCGCGCACATGCACGGAATGTTGCACCAGGACGTGAAGCCGGCGAACATCCTGCTCGACTCCGACGGCTCGGCCATGCTCACCGACTTCGGCATCGCGACGCCTATGGGCGGGCGGGGAGAGTTCGGCACCGGCGGCTCGCCCGGCTACATGGCCCCCGAGCGGCTCAACGAGCAGCCCTCGGGCCCGGCGTCCGACCTGTGGTCGCTCGGCGCGAGCCTGTACACCGCGGTGGAGGGCCGGGCGCCGTTCGAGCGTGACCTGCCGGCCGCGGTGGCGGCGGCGGTGTTGCTGCACGAGCCGCCGTTCCCGATGCGGGCGGGTCCCCACCTGGGCGGCCTGCTGATGGCGATGCTCGCCAAGGATCCCGCCGCGCGGCCCACCGCGCCGCAGATCCGCCAGGCGCTGAGCGCCCTGCCCGCCGCCGGCACGGCCCCCAGGCGCCGCCGGTGGTGGCTGGTCCCGGCCGTGCTCGCCGCGGTCGTGGCGCTGGGCGCGGGTGGCTGGTACGCCGCCGCCGCGCTCCGCGTCGAGCCGGAGACCGGCAGATACGCCCAGGCGCCCGACCCGTGCAAGCTCCTGAGCGACGCCCAGGCCGCCCAGCTGGTGAAGGCCAAGCCCAGTCGCGGCACGACGAGACCGGGGGAGTGCCAATGGGTCGTCCGCGACCGGCCGCAACGCAGCCTCATCGTGCGGGTCTGGGCGGAGCGGCCAGACGGCGACCTCGGCGGCCCGCAGGTGGCCCAGCGGCGCTTCGCCAGCGAGAAGACCACCCGGGCCGCCGGAGAGGGCACCCAGGGCCGAGCCAACCGGGGAGGCGTCGCCGACGTCAACGATGTGGGGGAGTCGGCGATCATTCAGAACAGCTTCACCTTCTACCTCGACTCCACAGAAAGCGGCCGATCCGACAGCGTCGTACTCTTCCGGACGAGTAACGTGCTGGGCGAAGTGGTCTGGCATCGCGAGAACATGCCGGCCTCGAACCCGGCGGACAAGGAGACGGCCATCGCCGCCGCCCGCCTGGTGGCCGCCGCCCTCCCGAAGTGAGGCCACCATGAGCCGCAAGCATCTTGCAAGGGGTGTGACTAGCATGTTTCCCCGCAAGTCAGGGCAACCCCAGGAGTCCCCGTGAATCCCGGTAGCGAGTACCAGCCGCCGACCACTCCTTACCAGGTGCCGGGCAGGCCGTTCGAGCCGCAGGGACCGCCCCCGACGGTGCCGTCGATGCAGTACATGCCGCCGCCCGGGCCACCGCCGGGACCACCGCGGGGACCGCTGCCGCCTCCGCGGTCGCGGCGGCCCGCCTGGCTGCTGCCCGCGCTGGCCGCCGCCCTGGTGGTGCTGGTCGCGGCCGGCGGCGTGGGCGCCTTCCTGGTGTACGGCAAGGTCTCCGGCACGGGGGCCCCGGCCAAGACGGGGGAGCCGTCGTCGTCCCAGGCCGCGGCGGGCGTCGGGAAGGGGCCTGACGTGTGCGCCATGCTGCCCAAGGAGGAGGTCGACCGGCTCGTGCCGGAGGCGACCGTGGCCAAGTCCTCCAGGGAGTCCGACGCCACGGTCACGTTCACCTGCAACTGGGTGAACCGCCGCATCTCGTTCGGCGAGTTCTGGCGCGGGAGGGAGATCGACGTCAGGATCGAGCAGTGGAAGGGCGAGGGAGCCAGGACCGGCAGGTCCATCGCCCAGGGCTCCCACGAGATCGACTACGGCAGTGCCAAATACGGCGAGACCGCCAAGCCGACCCTGGACCCGGGCCAGAAGATGTACGTCTCTCCAGTCAAGGACATCCCGGGCGTGGGTGAGGGCGCGTTCGCCCAATACACCTGGAACCGGGACGGGAAGCTGCTGTGGTACGCCTTCGGCAAGGCCTACGCCCGCGTCGGCGACATGACGATCGAGCTCAGATACCAGGCGGACCAGCAGCGCAAGGACGCGCAGATCCTGTCCAATGAAACCGTCCAGGCGATCACCGAGGAGAACGCGATCCGCGAGGTGAGCGGGCTGATCGGACACTTCGCCAAGGGCGCGGCCGCCTGGCAGGCGAAGAACCCCGGCGTGCTGGCCCAGCCGGAGCCGTCGCAGAGCGCGCCCGCGGCGAGCAGCACGCCGACGCCCTCGCCGTCCGTCCTGCCGTCCTTCCCCGCCGACTGCGCCGCCCTGACCGAGACGGCGAGCCGGCTGGTGCCCGAACCGGCCACGCGGGCGCGCGCCACCACAGTCGGCGCCGACAATCAGACCGAGTGCCGCTGGCTCAACCGTGAGCTGCCCGGCGGCCCAGGGATCACGAAGATCCGCAGCGCGCTGATCACCGTGCACCGGTTCACGAACCGGGCGGGCGGCGTCGACGAGGCCTCGGCCAAGGGCTACTACGAAAGCGAGTACGGCGGCGACCGCAACATGGCGCAGTCGTCGATGGCCGGCATCACCTGGGGCAAGGTCGCCAACGTCGACGGGCTGGGCGAGCAGGCGTACCGGCAGTTCATCCAGACCAGGCGGGGCGAGGTCTCGGCCTCCTCGGGGACGGTGCTGATGCGCAAGGGCGCTGTCGTGGTGCGGGTCGACTACTCGGGGCACCAGCGGCCCGAGGGCGAGCCGACGAACTCGCCCAAGGTCAAGTTCATGACCGAGAAGGACGCGGTGGCCGGCGCGCTCACCTTGGCCAGGGCGTACATGGCGGAGCTGGAGAAGCAGCCGGTGGGCGGCTAGGCGGGGGCGTCGCGCAGCCGCTCCACGCGGATGCCGCGCAGCAGCAGCTCCGACACCACCACCGCGGCCAGCAGGCTGACCAGCAGGGCGGCGCCCACGACGAGCGCGACGGGCGCCACCGCCACCTCGTGCGGCAGCGGCGGCGTGATGGGCGGGGCGGCGAACTGCGGGATCCTGCCGAGCGCCGCCCCGGCCGCCACCAGTCCCGCGAGCAGCCCGGCCAGCGTGCCCGCGGCCACGGTGATCACCTGCTCCAGCAGCAGCGCCGTCCGTAGCGCCGCCACGCGCGCCCCTGACGCCTCCAGCGCGGCCAGCTCGTACGCGCGCCTCCTGGCCGCCGTGTAGAGCGCGAGCACGGTCCGCCCGAGCGCCAGCGCGGCGGCCGCCAGCGCGGACACCAGCAGCAGCAACAGCGCCAGGCCGGGCCCCTGCCCGGCGAAGGACGCGGCCAGGTCGGCCGCGGTCCGCCGCGACACCACCGTCAGCCCCTGGCGCTCCAGCGCCCGCTCCAGGGCGGCGGTGTCGGACAGACTGCTCCACACCTGGAACTCGGCCTTCTCGTGCACCCCGTACGCGTGCCTGTCGGCCTGCTCCAGATCCACCAGCACGCCCACGTCGGTCAGGCCGGGCGCGGCGGCGGAGGTGACGACTCCGCGGACGGGATCGGCGAAGGCGTTGTCCAGCCCCGGCACCACCTTCCTGCCGACGGGCCCGACCGTGACGGCGGCCATCTCCGGGTCGTAGGTGACCGGGCGCAGCGTCTGGTTGCCGACCATGGTGATCGCGAACGCGCCGTCACGCTTGCCCGGGTCCTCGTCGACCCGCCACTGCGGCAGGTCGAGCGTGCGCCAGCGCCCTTGGTCCCGCACGGCGAGGCCGGTGACGGCGACGCGCACGTACGCGGACGCCGCGAACTGCGGTGGCGGGATCGGCTCCCCGGTGAAGGCGCGCAGCTCGCAGTCGGACCGCTCGCAGCCCGGCGGCAGGTTCCACTCGTGCGTGCCCGAACGCCCGGTCAGCTCGCCCAGCGGGATGTGGCCGGGCCGCAGCTGGCCGGGCACGCGCAGCGTGGCGAACAGCTTGATTGTCCACCCTTTTGGGGGTTTGTCGTGGGTGACCACGGCGCGGAACCGGTCGCCGCGTACCCACACCCGCGGCGACGCCGGCCCCGGCAGCGCGGCGGCGGCCTTGGCCAGGGACGTGCCGCCCGCCAGATCCGCCCGCCAGGCCGCGCCCACGGCGGCCAGCCGCGCCGGGTCCGAGGCGATCAGCTGCGGCGGGCCCGGCATCTTGATCACCGGTGCGGCCGTTCTGCCGCCAGGATCGGCGGCGTTCACGGCGGCGACCAGCCTGTTCGGCTCGACCGGCCGGACGGTGATCGCGGTGGCCGCGCCGTTGTGGAACCTGGCCGCCTCCGCGTAGTCGCCCGTCGTGGCGCTCCACGCCGACACCGCGAACGTGGCCAGCCCGAACGCCGCCCCCAGCACGATCACGCTGCCCGCCGTCACCGGCCCCCTCGCCACCTGCCGCAGCGCCAGGAACGGCCCGAGACCGCCGCGCCGCCTGGTGACCCCGAACAGCCGCGTGGTCAGCACCGGCACCGCCCGGCTGGCCAGCAGCGCCACGCCCAGCGCGACCAGCCCCGGCACCGCCATCGCGCCCGAGCTGCGTCCCGAGACGTCGGTGAGCACGCCCGTGGCCAGCAGCTCCACCAGGCCGAGCGCGGTGACCGCCAGGACCACGGCGTCCAGCACCCAGCCGCGGGCCGTCCTGCGCGGGGTGCGCCGCCACTCCTCGGTGACCGGCCTGGTCGCCGTACGCCAGGCCGCCAGCGCCGCGGCCAGCACGCCGCCCAGCATGGCCGCGACCCCGGCCAGCGCCGCGTCCGGCGGGAAGAACACCGGGACGCCCGCGGGCAGCAGCGCGCCGATCATGGCGCCGGCCGCCGCGCGCCCCACCAGCAGCCCGAGCGGCACGGCGGCGGCGAGCAGCAGCAGCGGCTCGGCCAGCGCGAACACCTGGACCCGCACCCGCCCGTGCCCGCGCAGCCGGGCCAGCGCGATCTCCGCGCCGCGCGCCCTGACCAGGTCGCCCACCGTCTGGAAGAGCAACATCCAGCCGAGCCCCACCAGCTGGGCGATCACCAGCAGCGTCGGCACGCCGAGCGAGCCGGTGTTGGCGGTCATGGCCTTGAGCATGTCGGCCACGCGCGAGTACACGATGGCGTTGGTGTTCCGGCCCGCGGACTCGGCGGCCGCCTGCATGGCCGCCAGCTTCTCCACGTCCCGCTCGTCGAACCGCTCCAGGTCGATGTAGACGATGGCGTAGTCGGTCCAGCCGGACTGGTCCCGCAGCCCGGAGCCCACGGAGATGGTGTACGTCTCGAGCCTCGTCTGCGGCACGGTGAACAGCGCGTCGGCCTTGTTCTCGCCCGGCTCCCCGGTGGGCGAGAACAACGTCCGGCCGAACCAGAAGGGGTCGTCGGCCGGCCCCGGCCGGTAGATGCCGACCACCTCCAGCTTCGCGGGCCGGCGCTGCCCTTCCGCGGACACGAACTCGACGATGGACGACAGCCCGATCCGCTCGCCGACCTCGAACCCGGACGCCTGGCTGGCCAGCACCTCCTTGGCCGCGGCCGGGCAGCGGCCCTCGGCCAGCGTCAGGTGCTCGCACTGCCCGTCCTGCCAGACCAGCGAGTACGCCCGCCGGTCGCCCGGCCGGCCGCTGGTGGTCTCCATGCCCAGGATCGGCCTGCTGGTGAAGTCGGCGCCCGCGGTGAACTCCGCCACCTTGGCCTCGATGGCGCCCTCGGTCGTGGTGTAGCGCCAGCCGCGCCCCTCCAGCGGCGCGGCCTCCACCGCGTCCCTGGCGATCGTGGTGCGCGCGGCGGCCGAGTAGATCGGCCCGACGGCCGCCGAGGCGATCGGCACGATCGCGATGAGCAGGACGACCAGCGAGAGCGTGCGGCGTTCCCAGAGGCCGCGCAGGATCACGGCTCGGCCCTCCGCAGCGCGATGCCGTCCTCCAGCTCCTCGATCCTGGCCATGGAGCCCGGCGGCAGCAGGTGGTGGTATTCGGGCGGCACCTGCACGGCGCCCTCTCTGCCGACGACCACGAAGTCCTCGCCGCTTCTGCCCTCTGCGCCGACCCGGCCGTCCCTGATCGTCACCGTACGGCTCAGCGCCTCGCTCACCGCGGTGTCGTGCGTGACCACGACCGCGGTCGTGCCGGAGTCCGCCGCCGCGCGCTTGATGAGCTCGACCACCCGCGTGCCGGACTCCTCGTCGAGCTGGCTGGTGGGCTCGTCCGCGAGCAGCAGCTTGGGGGCGTTGGCCAGCGCCACGGCCACGGCCAGGCGCTGCTGCTCCCCACCCGACATCCGGCCGGCCGGGCGGTCGCCCGCGTCGCTCAGGCCCACCTGGTGCAGCAGGTCGCGGGCGCGGGGGCGGTCCCGCTTGACGGCGCGCTGGGCGAAGGCGACGTTCTGGGCGGCGGAGAGGTAGCCGATGAGGTTGCGTGCCGGGTTCTGCAGCACCATGCCGATGTGCGCGGCCCGCAGCCGGTCCAGGCGGCGCTGGTTGAGCCGGCTCACGTCGGCGCCGTCCAGCCACAGACGGCCCGCGCTCGGCCGCAGCAGCCCCGCCAGCAGCCACAACAGCGTCGACTTGCCGGCGCCGGACGGGCCGAGCAGGGCGACCGTCTCGCCCTCGTCGATCACCAGGTCCACGTCGCGCAGGGCGACGACCTCGACGTCCTGCGCCTTGTAGATCTGCACGATCCCGTCACACCTGACCACGCTCATGGGCAGCTCGCCGGACGCACGCGCCTCATGGGGCGCTCCTGGACGTACGGCCGCCGCGGGCCACGGCGCGCAGCTCGATCACCCGGTCGCAGCGCTCCGCGACCTCGGGGTCATGCGTGGCGATCACCAGCGTGGTGCCCTCGTCCGCCACCGCGAGCAGCTCGTCCAGCACGACGGCGCGGTGCGTGGCGTCCTGCTCGGCCGTCGGCTCGTCGGCCAGCAACACCCGGGGCCGCAACGCCAGCGCCCTGGCCACCGCCACCCGCTGCTGCTGCCCGCCCGACAGCTCCTCGACCAGGTGGCCGGCGAACCGCGCCACCCGCAGCCGCTCCAGCGCCCCGGCCGCCAGCCGTACGGCCTCGCGCGGCGCCCGCCCGGCGGCACGCAGCGCGACCTCGACGTTCTCGGCCGCCGTGAGCAGGCTCAGCAGCCCGTACGACTGGAAGACGAGTGCCAGCCCGGCCCGCAGCCCCGGCTGCTCGTCCAGGGGCACGCCGCCGACCAGGACCCGCCCAGAGGCGGGCGGGAGCAGCCCGGCGAGCGTGGTCAGCAGCGTCGTCTTGCCCGAGCCCGACGGACCCATGAGCGCCACGCGCTCGGCCTGTCCCAGCTCGAGGGTGAGATCTTCGATGATCGTGCGCCCTCCTGCCCGGCAGCTGAGTGCGCGGCAGGCGAGCGCCGGTCCAGGCGCCACCCGCGGATCATCCTCCTGACCAGTGATCCACGTCAACGGTTAATGAGGCTGCAACCGGGTTGCAAGTGGGACAAATACCTTTATTTCTGCAAGCGCTTGAGCCGCGGGATCCGCGTTTGTCCAGTACAGGGGCATGGGCAAACCGAGGGGATCACGCGGCTCACCTTTTCGGCCACGCGTCGCGTGGTGTCCGGTCCAGGAAGGGCTCCAGCAGGCCGGGCACCGCGCGCGAGGCCAGCTCCAGCCCGTCGCCGCGGCCCACGTCCACGACGTCGTAGTGCCCGTCGCCGGCGGCGGTGGTGGCCGACACCGTCAGCAGGCCGTGCCGCCGCTGGAAGAACGACTCGGTGATGGTCCAGGCCGAGATGCCGGCGCGGTCGAGCGCCGTCGTGCGGCGGAGCGTGGCGCCGTTCCGGGTGATCAGGTGCCGTCCGCCGAGCGCGTGCCCGAGACTCTTGGCACTCTCCACGGCCAGCCACAACCCGAACGGCAGCGCCACGGCGGGCACCACCCACACCGAGCCCCGCACCCACGCCCACGGCACCGTCCAGCCCGCCACCAGCGCGCCGGCGCCCAGCACCGCCGTGGTGATCAGGGCCCGCCCGATCCGCCTGCGCCTGGCCGCCGGCGGATGCGCCACAAGCCGGCCCCCACCTGCCGCGCCCGGCCCGGCGACGGGTGTGCCGTGGGTGTGCCCGGCCGGGGCGAGGAGGTCCGTGCCCGCTATTCTCCCC
>NZ_VCKY01000123.1 GCF_005889735.1 Nonomuraea turkmeniaca | reverse complement strand
CGTGGAAGGCGGGCGGCGGGGGCACGCCGCGTGCGGCTACGGATCCGTGATCAACGACACTGCGCGCTGGCGACGTGGCCGAAGTCCACGTGGGGGCGCCTGGTCAGGAGGAGGCCCTGTCTCATGCCCACGACGCTAAGCCGCGTTCTCCAATAAGTCAATATTACCTACTGGTTTTTAGGGAAATACCCTGAGCGGGCCAAGGCCGCCGCGGGCCTAAGCGTCGTCGGCGGGGCGCGCCGGGGCGAGTCCCGCGGGTTTCTCGCGGGGCGCGGTCGAGGACGGCTCGGCGACGCCGTGCTCCGTGAGCGCGGGCTGCTCCCCCTCGGCGACATCGTGCTCCGTGAGGGCGGGTTGCCGGCCCTTCGGCTGGACCCGCTCGGCGTCGGCCGCGGCGGGCGCCATGGTGGGCCCAGTGGTGGCCGCCTGCGGCTCTGCCGGCGGCGTGCCGTGCTGCGACGCCCGGTCGAAGAAGCGCAGCAGCTCGACCGGCAGCGGCATGATCAGAGTGGAGTTCTTCTCGGCCGCGACCTCCACCACGGTCTGCAGCAGCCGTAGCTGCAGCGCGCCGGGCGTCTGCGACATGATGCCCGAGGCGTCGGCGAGCTTACGCGCGGCCAGCAGTTCGCCGTCCGCGACGATCACGCGGGACCGGCGCTCCCGTTCGGCCTCGGCCTGCCGGGCGATGGAGCGTTTCATGGTCTCGGGCAGCTGGACGTCCTTGATCTCCACTCGGTCGATGTGGATGCCCCAGCCGAGCGCGGGGCTGTCGATCATCAGCGCGAGGCCCTTGTTCAGCTCCTCGCGGTTGGTCAGCAGATCGTCCAGCTCGCTCTTGCCGATGATGGACCGCAGCGACGTCTGCGCCACCTGCTCGACGGCGAACTCGTAGTTCTGCACCTCGATGGCGGCCCGCATAGGGTCCTGGACCCTGAAGTAGGCGACCGCGTCGACCCGCACGGAGACGTTGTCCCTCGTGATGCCCTCCTGCGTGGGGACGGGCATCGTGACGATCTGGACGTTGACCTTCCGCATGGCGTCCACGACGGGGATGAGGAATCTGATGCCCGGCTGCCGGATCTGCGGCTGCGCCCTGCCGAAGCGGAAGACGACGCCGCGCTCGACCTGATTGACCACCCTCACCCCGGTGACCGCCAGCAGGACGAGCAAGAAGGCGATGACTCCGAGCACGATGTTGATGTCCATGGCCGTGTCCCTTCCCTTACGAGCCTAATCCCGAATTCAGCTGGTACGGGTGGCCAGAACGGTGGCGATGGCGTGCTCTGTCGTGACGTACGTGGGCAGGCGGACGTCCACCCCGGTGACGTGCAGCAGGCGGGCGGGCGAGCCCTGCGCGGCGGCCAGGTGCACGTCGGCGTCGTCGTCGGCGCAGGTGCGGGCGCAGGACAGCAGGACGTGCAGGCCGGAGCTGTCCAGGAACGTCAGCTCGGCCAGGTCGAAGATCACATGGTCGCGGGGGCGGCGGATACGTTCGACGTAGTCCGCGAGCTCGGCGCTGTTGGTCTTGTCGACCTCACCGGCGATGGCGATCACGCTCATGCCGGGAAGATGCTGATGCGTCAGGGATAAGGGAGCCATTCAGTGGGCCGGCTGCCTTTCCCGGCCCGCACGCCCCAGGTGCCGGACGCTCGTCGCGGGATCGTGGTTCATGTGCAGGCTCAGCAGCGAACCGAGGCCGGTCTGCTCGAGGCTGACTCCGTCACAGAGCCTCTGGATCACCCACAGGCCGAACCCGTGCGCGCCGGTCGGGTCGACCCGCGCGCCGCCCAGGTGGCCCGCCGACAGCCGGCCGGCGAAGTCGAGGATCTCCACGATGATCCCGTCCTGGGTGCCGCGCGCGGTGACCGATCCGGCCGCTCCCCCGTGGTCGAGTACGTTGGTGACCGCCTCGTTGACGGCGAGCACCAGGTGGTCAAGCCGCTCACCGGTCAGCCCGGCGTACCTGCCGCAGACGCGTACCAGATCGCGGATGAAGGCTAGATCGGCGCTGACGGGACAGCGCAGCTCGAACTGCACGCTCATGATTCGTCTCGCCCACCGGGTCGGGGATGGAAGGTGCGGGCCCTGTTCCTCTTTCCCGGAGACCGGTCGCCAAACGAGGTCCCACTGGTTCGCAAGACCACCTGGTCATACTTCCCGCATGCACGTCGAGACCATGATCGACGTCGACGCGGATCCAGGTGGATCTGGCAGGCCATGGCGGACGTCGCCCGCCGGCCCGCGTTCATGCCCACGGTGACCAGCCCCGCCAGGCACGTCCGCACGGAGGCGGAGAGCATCGAGCGGCGCTGCGATGGTGAGCCTTGAGGTCAGGCGCCTTCGCTCAGCTCGATGGCGGCCGCGGGGCAGACCGCCGCCGCTTCGCGGACCGTCGCGTGCACGTGCTCGGGCGGCTCGGCGTCCAGCAGGATGACGATCCCGTCGTCCTCGCGCTGGTCGAACACCTCCGGCGCGAGCAGCACGCACTGGCCCGCGCCGCAGCACTTGTCCTCGTCCACCCTGACCTTCATGATGCTTCCTCTCTGGTGGGGATCGTGGCGGGCGCCAGCCACAGCCCGGCGATCGCGTCGATCATCCCGGTCGCGGCGTCATGCCAGCTGGGGCGGGGGGTGGGGGCGTCGTCGGCGAGAGCGCGCTCGCGTTCCGCGCACATGTGCACGATCACCTGTCGTGCCATGTCGTCGCGCTCGGCCCGGATCTCGGGCGGCAGCTCGGGCCGGCACCTGTTCAGGCCGTCGACGATCCGCATCATCGTGGGCGACGTGTACGCCTCCTCGAGCACGATGCCGCGCAACGCCGGATCGGTCATCACCTGGGCGCTGAACCGGGCGTACCAGGTGGGGTTGCCCATGTCGGCCAGATGCTCGGTGAGGGGCCGCACCAGGCAGGCCACCCAGTCGCGGACGTCGGCCGAGTCGCCGGCCTCCGCCACCATCCGCTGCTGGAGCCGCTCGATCGGCGCGGCGTGCCTGCGGACGATGGCGCGGACCAGGTCGGTCTTCGTGCCGAAGTGGTAGCCGACGGCGGTGTTGTTGCCCTGCCCGGCGGCCTCGCTGACCTGCCGGTTGGACACGGCGAACACGCCGCGCTCGGCGAACAGCCGCTCAGCGGCCGTCAGGAGCTGCTCGCGGGTCGCGTGGACCCGCTCCGCCCGTACGGCCATCGTCACCACCGCACAGGGACTTCGCTCAGCCCGCCGACGACCAGCCCGTCCACCCGCCGCAACTCCTGGGCCGGGACGGCCAGGTCCAGGGTGGGCAGCTTGCGCAGCAGCACCTCCAGCACGACCTGCAGCTCGGTACGGGCCAGCGCCTGGCCCATGCACGAGTGCGCGCCTGAGCCGAAGGCCAGGTGCGGGTTCGGGCTGCGGCCCAGGTCCATCTCGTCGGCGCCGTCGAAGACACTCTCGTCCCGGTTGGCCGCGGCCATGCTGCACACCACCGTCGTGCCGCGAGGCAGCACGGTCCCGGCGACCTCGGCCTCCTCGGGGATGTAGCGGGGCAGGCCGAAGCCCGAGTTGGCGTCGAACCGCAGCGCCTCCTCCACCGCCGGGCGCACCAGCGACGGGTCGGCCAGCAGCCGCTCCCACCTGCTGCGGTCGGCCAGCAGCATGGAGATCATCTTGCCGATCATGTTGGCGGTGGTCTCGTGCCCGGCCACCAGCAGCCCCATCCCGGTGGCGATCAGCTCGGCGTCGGTCAGCCCGCCCTCATCCGCGCTCTTGGCCAGCTCGCTGAGCAGGTCCTCGCCGGGCTCGGCCCGCTTGGCGGCCACGTGGGCGGCCATGTACTGCACGAACTCGCCCAGCGCGGCGTCCATGTCCGCCTGCGTGTAGCGGGTGAGGTTGAGCAGCGTGTCCGACCAGTACGCGAACCTGTCCCGATCGGCCGCGGGCACCCCGAGCAGGTCGCAGATCACGTACACCGGCAGCGGGAAGCCCAGGCTCGCCTTCAGGTCCGCCGGCTGCCCCCGCTCGACCATGTCGTCGATGAGCTGCTCGGCCATCGCCTCGATGCCGGGCCGCAGCGCCGCCATCCGCTTGGCCGTGAACCACCGGCCGACCAGGCGCCGCCACCGCAGGTGGCCCTCCCCCGAATCGGGGATCACCGACGCCATCTCGCTGCTGAACACGCCCGTGTCGCTGTCCGAGATCCGGGCAGCGTCGTCGGCGGTCAGCTGCCGGGTGAAGCGCGGGTCGGCCAGGACCTGCTTGACGTCCTCGTAGCGGGTGAGCAGCGTCGCCTCGTCGCCGCTGGGCAGCGTCACCCGGGCCACCGGGCACTCCTGCCGGAGCTTCGCCCACTCGGCGGGCGGCTCCAGCGGCGCGTCTGGGGTCATCGGGTAGTGCAAGACCCGCTCGACTTCGGCATGGCTCATCACGGCCTCCTTGGGAGCTGACGCATCGGTTCCCCGCCAGTTAACCGGCCCCGTCAGCCTTAAGTCAATTGACTGAATTAAATTTCGGGCAAACATCCGGTACGGAGCGCCAGGGCCACCAGCGCGGCGTCACCGGAGGGCGGACCTTGTAACAGGACACCGTCCCTTTAACAAGAGGCCGGTGTCCTGTTAAGCTCGCACGCATGGGTGACAGCGGGAACGCGGCCGAGCCGGCGTTCGAGCGCGCCAGACGACCGGAGCACAAGCAGCATCGGCGTGCGGCGATCCTCGCCGTGGCGCGCGAACTGGCCACCGAGTCAGGCGTGCGCGAGGTCAGCCTGCGCAAGGTGGCGGCGGAGGTGGGCCTGGCGAAGTCCAATGTCGTCCGCTACTTCAGCACCCGGGAGGAGATCTTCCTCGAGCTGATCGTGGAGGGCTGGCGGGACTGGGCGGACGACGTGCTCGCCCGCCTCCGGGCCGGCGACGACGCGATCGACGCGCTGAGCGAGCCGCTCGCCGCCCGCCCGCTCTTCTGCGACCTGCTCAGCCAGCTCGGGGCCGCCCTGGAACACAACCTCTCCGTCCCCGCGGCCCTGAACTTCAAGCTCGCGATCCTGGACATCACCAGCGAGCTCGGCACGGCGATCATCCAGGCACGTCCGGACCTGACCCAGGACGAAGCCGAGGAACTCGTGGCGAGGGCGACCGGCTGCGCCGGCATGTACTACACCGCCGCCGGTCTGCCCACCTTGCGCACCTGAACAAGTGATTGGAGTCATCATGACCACTCTTCCCGACCCCGTTGAGCCTGCTCCCGACGACAGCCTGGATCCGGCACCGGTAAGCCCCTTGGTCACCTTGGGCGAGAACACCGCACCCGTGTGCGCGGACGGAGTGTGCGCCCTGTGAGCTCGCTGCGCATCGACATCTGGTCCGACGTCGTCTGCCCCTGGTGCTACATCGGCAAGCGGCGCCTGGAGTCGGCACTCGCCCGTTTCGAGCACGCCGACGAGGTGGACGTGCACTGGCACAGCTTCCAGCTCGACCCCTCCCACCCCAAGGGGCACCGCGAACCCGTCTTCGACACCCTCGCCAAGAAGGTCGGCGCCCCGCCCGCGCAGGTACGGCAGATGACCGGGCAGGTCACCGAGCTCGCCGCCGCGGAAGGCCTGACGTACGCGCTCGACAGGGCCATATCGGTCAACACGATCGACGCCCACCGGGTCAGCCACCTGGCGGCGAAACACGGTCTCGGCGGGCAGATGCACGAGCGGTTGCTCGGCGCTCACCTGGGTGAGGGCGAGATCGTCGACGACCCCGACACCCTGGTCCGCCTCGCCGCCGAGGTCGGCGTGCCCGAGGACGAGACCCGGAAGGTCCTGGCCAGCGACGCGTACGCGGACGCCGTGCAGGCCGACATCCGTGAGGCACGCGGCCTCGGCATCACCGGTGTGCCGTTCTTCGTGCTCAACCGGGCCTACGGCGTGTCCGGCGCGCAGCCGGCCGACACCTTCCTGTCCGCCCTGCGCACCGCCCGCGCGGGGGCCGTCACGACAGGCTGAATCGCCGGATCCGACAGTGTGGTTCGACAGTGGGCCGCGACCGACATGGTCGCGGCCCATCCGCCTGTCCGGTGGAGGTGCTCCCCCGCACCATTGCCGATCGCCTCCTCGACCTGGCACCGTCCGGCACGGTCAAGGCCGACTCCGTCCCCGGCCCGCCGCCGGGGACCCGGCGGTGACGGTCGCCGGCGAGCTCTGTACACCGGAGACACGCTGCTGCGCGACGTCCGCGTGCGCGCCGGGGACCTGGTCGTCTTTCCCGACGCGGGTTCCTATGCTCGGAATTCGCCATGCACTCCGTTCTCGGTCACCCGATCGCCGAACGGCATCCGCTCTGAGCTCTGCCGGCCCGCCGGGCCGAACCGTCGTCCGCCTCTGACTTCCGGAGCATGAATGACTCTGCATCCGACCGACCTCGACCCCGCCCTCCGCATCGGCGACGTGCTCCGGCGGCAACGCGACCGGGAGTCCTCGGCGCGGACCTATGCCCGTTCGTTCCCGGTCGTCCCGGTACGTGCGCACGGTATGACGATCGAGGGCGCCGACGGCCGCCACTACCTGGACTGCCTGTCCGGCGCGGGCACGCTCGCGCTCGGCCACAACCACCCGGTGGTGATCGAGGCCATCAGGCGCACCGTGGACAGCGGGGCCCCGCTGCACGTGCTCGACCTGGCCACGCCGGAGAAGGACGAGTTCACCGAGGCGCTGTTCGCCACCCTTCCACCCGCCTTCGCCGATCGTGCGCGGGTGCACTTCTGCGGGCCGGCGGGAACCGACGCGGTGGAGGCGGCGCTGAAGCTCATGCAGACCGCCACCGGACGGCGTGGGCTGCTCGCCTTCACCGGCGCCTACCACGGCATGACCGCCGGCGCCCTGGCCGCCACGGGCAACGTCGCGGTCAAGGAGCCGGTGGCCGGGATCGCCGCGGACGTGACCCGGCTGCCGTACCCGTACTCCTACCGCTGCCCGTTCGGCGTCGGCGGGCAGTGGGGCGCGGAGTTGTCGGCGACGTACACCGAGCGGCTGCTCGACGACCCCTCCGGCGGCGTGGTGCCGCCGGCCGCGATGATCCTGGAGGCGGTGCAGGGCGAGGGCGGCGCGGTGCCCGCCCCCGACTCCTGGCTGCGTCAGATGCGGCGGATCACCGCCGAGCGCGGCATCCCGCTGATCGTGGACGAGGTGCAGACCGGCGTGGGCCGGACCGGCGCGTTCTGGGCGGTGGAGCACAGCGGGGTGATGCCCGACGCGATGGTGATGTCCAAAGCCATCGGCGGCAGCCTGCCCCTGGCCGTGGTGGTCTACCACGAGGACTACGACGGCTGGCGGCCCGGCGCGCACACCGGCACGTTCCGCGGCAACACCCTGGCGATGGCGGCCGGGACCGCGACCCTGCGGTACGTCGCCCGCGAAGGGCTGGCCGAGCGGGCCGCCGCGGTCGGCGCCCGGATGACGGCCCGGCTCGACGGGCTGCGCGGCGAGTTTCCGGCGATCGGGGACGTCCGGGGGCGCGGTCTGATGATCGGTGTCGAGCTGGTCGATCCCGAGGGCGAGCCCGACTCGTGCGGCGCCCACCCGCCGGCGCCGCGGATGGCGGGCGAGGTCCGCTCCGCGTGCGTGGAGCGTGGCCTCATCGTGGAGCTGGGCGGCCGTCACGACTCCACCGTCCGCCTGCTGCCGCCGCTGATCATCACGGACGAGCAGGTGGAGACCGTCCTGGACCGGCTGGCCGACTCGATCGCCGAGGTGACGGCTCGCCGGCTCACGGAGCGGCGGGCATGACCGCCGCCGTCGCACCCCCGCTGTCCGGCGGCGTCTCCGGCGCCGCCGCCCTGAAGCCGCTGGTGCGCACCGTGCTCGAAGCCCTGGCCGAGGGCGCCGCACGCCGCGACGGCCCGATCCCCGCCGGCCCGCCCCAGGAGCTCTTCGCCCTGGTCGCCCGGGCTCTCGCCGAACCGGCCGGTAACGGACTCGACGACGATGCCCTGCGGCGGCTGACCGCGCTGGTGGCCGCCGGCAGCGCGGACCCGTCCGACCCGGCCTGCGCGGCGCACCTGCACTGCCCGCCGCTGGCCGTGGCCGTGGCCGCCGATCTGGCGATCTCGGCGCTCAATCCGTCGCAGGACTCCTGGGACCAGGCCCCCGCGACCACCGCCCTGGAGACGCTGGTGCTGGACCAGGTGGCCGAGCTGGTGGGATACCCGTCCACGGCGGCCGGGGTGTTCACCTCCGGCGGCACCGAGTC
This sequence comes from Nonomuraea turkmeniaca, assembly GCF_005889735.1. Classification (GTDB taxonomy): domain Bacteria; phylum Actinomycetota; class Actinomycetes; order Streptosporangiales; family Streptosporangiaceae; genus Nonomuraea; species Nonomuraea turkmeniaca. The sequence goes on along the minus strand of NZ_VCKY01000123.1, from coordinate 23,506 downwards.
CAACCTCATGGGCCTGATGCTGGCCAGGGACCGGGTGCTGGGCCGCGCGACCGGGCGCAGGATCGAGCGCGACGGCCTGCCGGCGGGCCCGCGGGCGAGGATCTTCGCCTCCGCCGCCGCCCACTTCTCGGTACGGCGTGCCGCCGCCCTGCTGGGCCTGGGCGAGGACACGGTCGTGACCGTCCCCGTGGACCGCGACCTGCGCATGGAACCGGACGAGCTGGCGGTCGCGCTGCGCGAGTGCGTCCGGCGGGGCGAGCTGCCCATGGCCGTGGTCGCCACGGCCGGCACCACCGACACCGGGGCGATCGACCCCCTCAACGCGTGCGCGGACCTGGCCGCAGAACACGGCGCCTGGACACACGTGGACGCCGCCTACGGGGGTGGCGCGCTGCTCTCCGACCGGCTGGCCCCGCTGCTGGCCGGCCTGGAACGCGCCGACTCGGTGTCACTGGACTGGCACAAGCTGGGCTGGCAGCCCGTCGCAGCGGGCGTCTTCCTGGTACGGAAGGCCGAGACGTACGCGTCGCTGGCCCGCCGCGCCGCCTACCTGAACCCGGCCGACGACGAGGACGCCGGCTACTCCAGCCTGCTGGGGCTCTCCCTGCGCACCACCCGCCGCCCCGACGCTTTCAAGATCGCCGTCACGCTCGCCGCCCTGGGCCGTGAAGGTCTGGGCCGGCTCGTCGACGCCTGCCACGACCTGGCCTGCGCCGGGGCGGCGGCGGTGCGTGCCCATCCCCGGCTGGAGCTGCACGGCGACCCCGTGCTGACGGCGTTCCTGTTCCGGTATCTGCCCGCGGATGCCGCCCTGGCGGACCGGGTGAACGCCGGGCTGCGGCGCCGCCTGCTCCGTGAGGGACACGCCGTCGTCGGCCGTACCGAGCTTCCTGGGGAGGGGCCGGGCCGGGTCCGGCTCAAGCTCACGCTGCTCAACCCGCACACGACGGCCACCGAGGTGGAGCAGCTCGTCCACCTGGTCGCCGGCGCGGGCGCGGCCGAGGAGGCGGCTCTGTGAACCCCACGCCTCCCGGCCCGGATCCGCCCTTCACGGCCGCGAGGCTGCTCAGTCCTTCGAGCGGGCCGGGCAGGCGGGGGCCGGCTCCGCCGGTGTGCTGTCGCGGAGCACGCGAATGCGGGCAAGGAGGTCCCGGGTCCGACGGTCCTCCTCCAGCCAGGTGTAGACCGGGGCCAACGCGGCGCGTAGCTCCCGCACCCGCTCGGGGCCGGCGATCACCAGCTTCATCGCATCGCGCCCGCACAGGACGCCGATCGCCTGCTGTTCGAAGGACCTGATGAACTCGATGCTCTTCGGCAGCGCCGCCACGGCGGCTCGGCGCAGCAGGTCGCGCTGGTCCGGGGTCAGGGCGTTGCTGCCCGCGAGGATCGTGAGCGGGCGCGGCCACAGGCTGACGTCCGCGGTCAGCGATCGCAGGGCCCCGTCGTACTGGTTGCCCCGCACGGCGGCGATCTGCAGTTCCACTCCGTCGAAGCGGTCCACCGGCGCGCCCTCGAACGCGTAGGGCACCGCCGCGGCCCCCAGGGCGGCCAGGCTGCGGGCCGCCACCTCCCCTGCGGAGATCGCGATCCCCGCGCCCTTGTAGTCGGCCGGGCCGAGGAACCGCCGTTCCACGCCGGCGGGCTTGCGCAGCGGGCCGGGGAGGATGCCGATCCCCTCCAGCCCCAGCGCGGCGGGTCCCTCGAGCATCCGCGAGGTCAGCTCGGCGTCGCCCAGGACGGCCCGCTCCAGGGCGAGGTCCCTGATCTCCAACGGCGCGAGCAGCGCGTCGAAGGAGCGCACCCCGAGCCCGTGCCAGACCCGGGCTCCGACGACGCCCAGCGTGTGCGTGCCGGCGCGCACCTCCCGTACGAGGTCGGCCTCCGACTCCGGGTCGTTCGCGTGCCAGCGGTGTGTGGCCTCGATCCGCACCGTCCCGCCCGACAGCCGGTCGACCTGGGCGACGAAGTCCTCCACCTCCGCGGCGTCCCGAATGCTCACCATGGTGAGCACCACCGGCTCGGGCGTGCCTGTGCCGTCTGCCTTGCCGGCCGGACCGCATCCCGTCAGCACGAGCAGCGCACAGGCCAGCGCGACCGTCTTTCTCCGCAGCATGACCGATCTCCCTCCGGGCCGTCGGCTCCGGCCGCGACGAGGGTAGGCGCCGGTCGTACCTCGCCGCATCGGGGCTACCACTGATCCTCCCCTCCCGGCCTACGGGCGCGCACGTACCCGGGCCGCCTGCGGGCCCTCCGCCACGCTCACCCCTGCGCTGGGCTCCGCGGACCGCGCACCCGACACCGCGTCAGCTGAGCAGCTCGATGACGGGCGCCATCGCGCGCATGCCTCCTTCCAGCGTCGCGGGCCAGCAGGGTGGGATGGTGGTAGCCGGCGTCGAGCGCGCACGTGCCGACACGTGGCCGCGCGGTGTGCTCGGCGGCGAGCATCAGCGCCGGGGAACGGCGCCGGCCTGCCGAGGTGGTCGATCACCGCGATCGTGCCGAAGCCGATGCTCTCGGCCATGCGGCACTGCTCGATCCAGTCGCGGCGGTTGGCGGCGGCGCTCGACACCACGCCGAAGCGGAAGGGTTTCATCACCTTCACGGCCGTTCCGCGGCCAGGCACCGGGCGGCACACCGATGCCTTCCCCACGAGGAGCCCTGGCGCCTGACCTCACCGGGCGAGGCCGCGGGTCGGTGAGAACCCCGTACTCGTTCCTGAACACAACAGTATTTATATAAGAACTGTTATAATGTGCTCATGGCCGATCCCGCTGCACTCGATCCCACTCAGGAAAGCCTCTGGCGGCCTCTGCGGATTCTGCAGGCCGCGATGGACGCGGACATCGCCCGGATCTATACCGGCAAGCGCATCAAGGGACTCAAGCCGAGCTTCGTGATGGAGCTGCTCCGGCTCCATGCCTGTGGGCCGATGACCATCACCGAGCTGGCCGAGTCGGTCGGCCGGACGCATTCGGCACTCAGCCAGAAGGTGGCCGCGATGCGCGCGGCCGGCTGGGTCCAGACGATCCCGGGCGACGACGCGCGTAGCAAGAAGGTGACGCTCACCGGCAACGCCCGCGACATCGCCGGCCGCCTGGCGGCGGAGTGGCGGGCCACGGAGGCCGCCATCGCCGAGATCGAGGCCGAGATCCCGTACCCGCTCAGCCGGGTTGTCGTCGACATCGAGCAGGCTCTCGCGCGCAAGAGCTTCCACGACCGCATCGCCGAGAAGCTGGCGGAGGACCCCGCGTGGGAGTGAGGCGCGCGCTGCTCGACGCCACCGCGGGCGGGCTGCCCCGCCCCGGCCTGTCCTTGGCGTCGCGGTTGCGGGATTTCGCCCAGACGCCGATCGCGATCATCACGACGAAGTAGCCGCAGATCGCTGGCCGGTCGAGAAACCCGTGAGATCTCCCAGGTTGGGGGGTCTGGAGCGGTTGGGGTCAGGAGGCGGTGCGGGTCAGGGAATGGGGAGCGGCACAGGTTGGGGAGGGGCGTGCGGGTCAGGCGCTGTGGACGGGGACGCCGTTCACGAAGGTGTGCAGGACGGACAGGTCGGGAGTGGTGACGATCAGGTCGGCGGGCGCGCCGGGTTCGATGCGGCCGCGGCCGGTTCTGAGCAGCCGGGCCGGGTTCGCCGCGGCCAGGACCACCGCGGTGCCGAGCTCGACCTCGGTACGCGTGACCGCCCAGGCCACGCACTCGATCAGCGAGCTGCCCGAACCGGCGAGCAGCTCGCCGCCGGGCAAGGTCACCCGGCCGTCCTCGTGCACCGTGATCCGGCCGCCGACCGGAGTCGTGTGGTCGCCTGGAGCGCAGCCGGCCAGCGCGACCGAGTCGCTGACCAGTAGCGCGCGGCCGGTCCCCTTGGCACGGAGCATCACGGTGAACGTGTCGGCGGGCAGGTGGTGCCCGTCCGCGATGAACGTCGCGGCGAGCCTGTCCTCGGCGAGCTGCGCCCAGATGTAGTTGGGATGCCTGCGGATCATCGTGTGCGAGCCGTTGCCCAGGTGGGTGGAGAGCCGCGCACCCGCCCGTACGGCCGCCTCGATGTCGGCGGGCGCCGCCGCGGTGTGCCCGATGGACACGACGACGTTCCGCCGGGAGAGCTCGGCGATGTAATCGAGGGCGCCGGCCCGCTCGGGAGCCAATGTGACGATCTTCACCAGCCCGCCGCTCGCCTCCTGCCAGCGCCCGAACTCGGCGATGTCGGGATCGCGCAGGTGATCGGCGTCGTGCGCGCCCCGCGGCCCGTCCTCGGCCGCCAGGTAGGGCCCCTCTACGTGCAGGGCGGGGATGGCATGCCTGACCAGCGGATCGGCCTCTCGCGCCGCCGCGATCACGCGCAGATTTCTCGTGATCTTGTCTTCCGGCGCCGTGATGATCGTGGGGCAGAGCGTCGTGGTGCCGCGCTTCCACAGCGCGCGTACCAGCTCGGCCACGTCGCCGCTCGAGAGGTCGTCCGCGTTGAAGTCACGCCCGCCGTACCCGTTGACCTGGAGGTCCACCAGGCCCGGCAGGATGAGCGCGTCGGGTGCGTCACGGACCTCGGTGACCGCGGCGATCCGCGGTCCGTCCAGCTCGACGCGTACGGGACGCCCGTCCGCGAGCCTGCCTTCGACCGTCACGCCGCCTCCCCGGTGAGCGTCCGGGCGGCGGCCATGACCTGGACCTCGACCGCCAGGGGTCCGATCCGCTCCGCGGCCTCGAAGGTCCTGCCCGGTCGTGGCCCGGCGCCGAGCAGCCTGCCGAGCGCCGAGTGCCCGGTGTCGAGCCGGCCGCGGCAGCCCTGGAGGAACACGACCACGCCGCCGACCCCGGACTCCAGGCGCCGCCGCGCGCAGCCGGGCCACAGCCGGGCCAGTCCGCGGTGAGCTGAAGGTTGTCGGGGCCGGGCGGCACCGGCGCCGGCGATCCGCCGGGTGGTGTCCGGGTCGCGCGCGGTGAGGTCGGCGGAGATCACGATGGGCGTGCTCCCGCCGCCGGAGACCGCCACAGCGGTGGCCGGCAGCGGGTCGCCGCCGAATCTGCCCTGGTCACAGCCATCGAATCCGCCCGCGGAAGCGGTCGAGGAAGAGTCCGTTGCGCTCGTCGCCGCCCGGCGCGTTCCCGCTGCGCCAGATCTCGGGAACCGTGCCGCGCTCGGCCAGCTCGGCGATCGCCGCGGCCATGACGCAGTTGAGCGTGTAGGCGTTGGCGAACGTCGAGATCGCGCCGACCCGCTCGGGGACCCCCTCGATCTCGAGTACGGCGTCGCCGATCGGCACCTTCGTGTCGATGTGCAGGTCGGCGAGGTCGTGCAGGTTCTGCTTGGTGGGGTGCCTGGCCGGGTGGCCGGGCGCGGTCCGGTCGGCGTGTTCCCTGGACGAGACGCCGATGACGGTGACGCCGCGCTCGCGGGCGGTCAGCGCGGCGTCGATGAGCGCGGCGTTGATGCCGTAGGCGTTGACCAGGATGAGCAGGTCGCCCGCGCCGAGCCTGTTGTCCTCGATGACGACGCGGCCGTAACCGGGGGTGCGTTCGATGGCCATGGAACGTAGCGCGCCGCCCGACAGCAGCGTGCCCTCGTCGAGGATCGCGCTGACGTTGACCAGTCCGCCGGCGCGGAAGAACACCTCCTGCGCGGCCAGGTTCGAATGCCCTCCCGGGCCGTAGACGTAGATCAGCCGGTCCACCCCGTGCCGGGTGACGTGGTCGGCGATGAGCTCGGCCGCCGCCCCGATGGCATCGGCCTCCTCGGTTTCGATCCTGCCGATCAGGCCCGCGACCTGCTCGGCGTACGTCCGCATGAGCGACGCGTGCCGTCCGTTCTGCACCTGCAGGCTCCTCGTGACCGATGAAAGCGATTGCAGGCATTCAAGACCATGACCGAATTTCGGTCAAGGGCCGGATCGTGGCCCCGTGGAGTCGCGCGCGACGAAGACGCCGGGCAGCCTGATGTGCTCCGGCGCGCCGCCCGGCGCCTCGATCTGCCTGGTCAGGACCTGGACCGCGGTGGCGCCGAGGTCGTCCATCGGTGCGGTCACCGTGGTCAGGCTCGGCGTCACGGTCCTGGCGAGAAGCACGTCGTCGCAGCCCACGACGCTACGCTCGCCGGGCACGGCGACGCCGCGCCCGGCCAGCTCGGCGAGCACCCCGCACGCGGTGAGGTCGTCGAAGGCGAAGGCGGCGGTGGCGGCGGTCCCGAGCAGCGCGGCACCGGCCTGCCTGCCGCCCTTGAACGTCGCGCGGAACGGGCCGAGCTCCACGAGCTCGACCCCGCGGCCCCGAGCCCACCTGCGGATCGCCTGCGAGCGCCGGGCCGCGGCCCATGAGGCGCTCGGCCCGGCGAGCAGCGCGAACGAGCGGTGACCGTGCTTGTGGAGATGCTCGCCGGCGTCGAAGAGCGCACTGGTGTTGTCGCAGAGCACCGAGGGGAGGTCGCGCAGCGGGCGGTTGAGCAGGACGCAGGGAAGGCCTCTCGCGGCCTCGCGCAGCGCCGCCGACGACGAGCGCGGCGAGGCCACGATCACCCCGTCCACCCTGCTGCGGAGCTGGGCCACGTGGCGCACTTCCGCCGCCGCGCTCTCCTCCGCGTCGACCAGCATGACCGAGCTCCCCATCCGCTCCGCCGTACGCTGGATCGCCCGCACGAGCAGCGGGAAGAACGGGTTGGTGATGTCGGGGACGATCAGCCCGATCATCTCGGCCCGTCCCGTGACCAGGCCGCGGGCGGCCGAGCTCGGCTGGTAGCCGAGCTCGCGGGCGGCGGCCGTGATCCGCTCCCTGACCGGCGCGCTGACCAGCTCCGGGCGGTTGAAGGCCCGCGACACGGTCGCGGCGGAGACGCCGCACCGCTGGGCGATGGAGTAGATCGTCGGTTTGCTCACACCGCTCCTCCGCATCGGCTCGGCCCGGCTTGACCGGAATACTCTAGCGAAGCCAGAATCATGCAATCGCTTTCATTGTCCATGAGGGAGGGACGGCATGGGCAGGGACCGGGCCGAGGCTCCCGTCGACGAGGTCGTCGCCCTTCCGGCCAAGGATCCGCACCACATCTCCAGGAGCCTCATGCAGATCATGGAGCTGCGCGAGCTCCGCGCTCAGGGAGACCGGCCGTGACCGCCCCGAACCGGAACCCCGTCATCAAGCGGGTCGCCGGACGCCTCGATGTCCGGGTCTTCAGCGACAGGGCGCAGTCCGGCGCCGCGGCGGCGGGTGCCGCGGCCACGGCGTTGCGCACGGCGCTCGCCACCCGCGGCGAGGCCAGGGTGGTCTTCGCGGCCGCGCCCTCGCAGCGGGAGACGCTGGCCGGCCTGCGCGCGGCCGAGGGGATCGACTGGTCCAGGGTCGTCGTTTTCCACATGGACGAGTACCTCGGGCTGCCCGCTGGCGCGTCCCAGCGGTTCGGCCGCTTCCTCCGCCACGAGCTCTGGGACGCCGTCCGGCCGGGCGCGGTCCACGTGATCGAACCGGGCGGCGACCCGGAGGCGGAGTGCGCGCGCTACGCCGAGCTGCTCGGCCGCGGCCCGATCGACCTGGTCTGCCTGGGCATCGGCGACAACGGCCACCTGGCGTTCAACGATCCTCCGGTGGCCGACTTCGGCGATCCCCTCGCGGTCAAGGTCGTCGAGCTGGACGACGCCAGCCGCCGGCAGCAGGTCGGCGACGGATGCTTCGCCACGCTCGCGGACGTGCCCGAGCGGGCGATCACGCTGACCGTTCCCACGCTGATGGCCGGGCGCACGCTGGTCGCCACCGTGCCCGGCGCGAGCAAGAAGGCCGCGCTCGCCGCCGCGCTCGACGGGCCCGTCGCCGAGAGCTGCCCCGCCTCCGTCCTGCGTACCCATCCGGACTGCACGCTCTTCGCCGACCTGGAGGCCTACCCGTGAGAATCGCCGAGGCCAAGGCCATCGTCACCAGCCCGGGCAGGAGCTTCGTCACCCTGACGATGACAGACGGGAGCGTGCACCCTTGGTGAGGCTCAGCCGCGCCACCCTGTCCAGGGTCGCGCCCGCCGCGCGCCCGCTCGCGGAGCCGCGCGCCACCGGCGTCGTGCACCTGGGCATCGGCGCCTTCCACCGCGCCCACCAGGCCGTCTACACCGAGCGCGCCATGGCCGCGACCGGCGACGACCGCTGGGGCATCTGCGGAGCGAGCCAGCGCAGCGCCGACGTGGCCGACCGGCTCCGCCCCCAGGACTGCCTGTACGGCGTGCGTGCCGGCGACGAGGTCCGCGTGGTCGGATCCGTGCGCGACGTGCTCACCCCCTGTGACGACCTCGCCGCACGGCTGGCCGCGCCGGAGACCGCGGTGGTCACGCTGACCATCACGGAGAAGGCGTACCGCCGCGACCCGCTGCCTGGCGCGATCGGGCGGCTGGTCGCCGGGCCGCCCACCGCGATCGGGAGACGTGCCGCCGGGCCGCCCACCGCGATCGGAAGGCTCGTCGCCGGGCTGCGCGCCCGTGCCGCCGCGGACGCGGGCCCGCTCACCGTCGTCTCCTGCGACAACCTCCCCGGCAACGGCGCGACTCTCGCCCGGCTCGTGGCAGAACTGTGCGAGCCGCCGCTGCTCGAGTGGGTCGAGGAGAACGTCGCCTTCCCCGCGACCATGGTGGACAGGATCGTCCCCGCGACCACGCAGGCCGACCTGGACGACATGGCCGCCAGGCTCGGCGTGACCGACCTGGGCGCGGTCGTCACCGAGCCGTTCACACAGTGGGTGATCGAGGATTCCTTCGCCGGGGACCGGCCGGCCTGGGAGAAGGCGGGCGCGCTCCTGGTGGGCGACGTCCGGCCGTACGAGCACATGAAGCTGCGCCTGCTCAACGGCGGCCATTCGGCCATCGCCTACCTGTCGGGGGCGGCGCACGTGTCCGAGGCCGTGGGCGATCCGGCGTTCGCCGGGTTCCTCCGCCGGTTGATGGACGACGACCTCTCGCCCACCTTGGACGGGCTGGACGGGTTCGACCTCGCGGGGTACAAGGAGACGCTGCTGGCCAGGTTCGCCGACCCCGGCCTGCGGCACCGCGTCGCGCAGATCGCGATGGACGGCTCGCAGAAGCTGCCGCAGCGCCTGCTGGACCCGGCACGCGACCGGCTGGCCGGCGGGCACGAGCCCCGGTGGATCGCGCTGGCCGTGGCCGGGTGGATGCGGCACGTCACCACGTCACGCGAGCTGGACGACCCGCTGGCCGACCGGCTGCGCGGAGACGGGACGGCCTCCGCCGCGGCGACCGTGAGCCGCCTGCTGGCGATCGAGGAGGTCTTCGGCGCCGACCTCCGGGAGAGCCGGGTCTTCCGCGAGCTGGTCACGGACTGCCTGGAGCGGCTCAACGCCGACGGCGTCCCTGCCGCCCTGCGCGCGCTCGACGCCTCGTGATGGGTTCGGCGTGCCGGATCGCGAGCGCGAGGCGGACAAGATTCTCATGACCGGTGATCAAGCTCGCGGCCCGCTTCCGTCGTGATCCGGGGCTGCGGTTTGCGTACCGAGCCGGACAGGACTGGGCGTCGTTTTGGCAGGGTGCGCACGGGTACGCAGGTCATGATGTTGCAGCTCATCGCGGGGGTGTGAGCGGTGTTGACGATGAATCCGTGCCTCCATGGCGGCTCCGGAAATCCGGCATGAGGTCGACGGCACAGGGGATCGTGTGGATCGGCGTGTTCCTGGGAGTCTGCGTGGCACCCCTGGCATTCGCGTTGATGGGCGTGACCCGCCCGGGGCAAGGCTTCTGGACCGACTTCTCCGTTGCGCTCGGGTTCGTTGGACTGGCCTTGATGGGGATCGAGTTCGCCCTCGTCGCACGGGTCCGTGCCATAGCCGAGCCGTTCGGCACCGATGCGGTGATCCAATTCCACCGGGAAATCGGTTACGTCGGTCTGGCGTTCGTGCTGACGCATATGGCGCTGTCAGGTCCGGGCGTGGTCGCCGCCTTCTCCCTGACCGAGCTGCCGTGGAGAGCCCGGTTCGCCGTGCTGTCGGTGCTGACTCTGCTGATACTGATGGTGACTTCGGTGTGGCGACGACGTCTGCGGCTGTCCTACGAGACATGGCAGGTGCTGCACGCGATCATGGCGACGGTCGCGGTCATGGCGGCACTGGTTCACGTGCTGCTGGTCAACTACTACATCGACAGCCTATGGAAACAAGTGCTGTGGGCGATCATGTCGGCGGCGTTCGTAGGGCTGCTCCTGTGGATACGGGTGCTGCGGCCACTGCGGTTGTGGCGTCGTCCGTGGGCGGTCGAACAGGTGATCCCCGAGCGTGGCCGGACCACGGTTCTCGTGCTTCGCCCGCGTGGGCACGACGGGCTGCGTTTCCAGCCCGGTCAGTTCGCCTGGATCACGGTCGGCAGGTCGCCGTTCTCGGTCACCTCGCACCCGTTCTCGTTCTCCTCCAGCGCCGAGACGGGCGGCACGGTCGCCTTCGCCATCAAGGCGCTCGGAGACTTCACCTCCAGCGTCAGCGCGGTGCAGCCGGGCACCACCGTCTACGTCGACGGTCCGCACGGGGTGTTCTCCATCGACCAGTACGAGGGCGCGGGGTTCTGCCTGATAGCCGGCGGAGTCGGTATCGTCCCCGCACTGAGTATGCTGCGGACCCTCGCCGACCGCGGCGACGTGCGGCCAGTCGTCCTGTTCTCCGCACACCGCGACTGTGACAGCATCCCGTTCCGCGAGGAGGTCGACGAACTCGCCGGCCGGCTGAACCTACGGGTCGTGCAGGTGCTCGAACAACCGCCGCCCGGCTGGACGGGAGAGAGCGGCTACATCAACGCTGACACGCTCCGCCGGCACCTGCTGTCCGTCAACAGGCGTTTCCAGTTCTTCATCTGCGGCCCGAACTCGATGCTCGACGCCATGGAGGCCGCTATCCCGCAACTCGGCGTACCCGTCGACCGCATCCACACCGAGCGCTTCGCATGGGTCTGAGCTGTCCCTTCTGGAGGAAACCGTGCGCCACGCCTACATGACCCGGATGACGGTCGTCGCCGGCCTGCTCCTGGTCCTCGCCTGCCTGGCCTTCGCAGCCATCCAGAACTGACCGCCATCTCCGTTGAACGAGCCAATCCGTTGAACGAGCCAAGGAGTGCCTCATGGGAGAACCGCAACACCTGCAGATCGAAATCCTGGACCGGGCGGCCATCGAGGACCTGATCGGAAAGGTGGAGAACGTCGCCGACCAGCCCGGCGCGGCCGATCGGGTGAGCCGGTGGCGCGCCGAACACGGAACCGAGCATGCCACGCCGATGGCCCGCTCGTTCGTCGTCGTCGGACCGACCCTGATGTTCCTGCACCCGTGTCCGGACGGCGTCGTCCTGCCGTTCGCGGCGTACCCGGACGGGACGGTGAAGGTCTACACCGACCCCGAACATGCCGGCTTGAGCTTCTACCGGGACGCCGAGACATCGCAGCGGCCACCGGCCCCTGACGCCCCTCGATCTGCGGGGCAGTCATGACCAGCCTGACGGGGGGATTGGGGAGAGGACGTCGCCAACCTCGGGCGTATGCCGCGCTTGGTGTTCTCCGGCTCCGACCTCGGTCGTGTCCGATTCGTCATCCTGCCCTTTCCGTAAACGCTGAAGGCGGCGCGTGGCCTCGGAGTGCCGAAACCGCCCGGCCTGGCCGCGTGGCGTCATGCCAGTCGTGCAGCGTTGCCTGCGGTGGCTCGGCCGGTGGTGACACTCTGCTAGGCGGTCTTGTGCGCTCCGTCCGGGCGGCGATGTCAGCAGGGGGTCACGTCAGGCGGCGGTCATGGGGGTGGGGCTCAGGCATTGGGCGGAGCCGCGCTGATGGTCGCCAGCGTGGAGTCGCGTTCCAGATCGATGGCCACGTCGCCCAGTGACAACACACCCACCAGCCGCTCGTGGTCGAGCACGGGCAACCGCCGCACCGTGTGCAGGCGCATCAACTCCACCGCGTACCACTCCCCATCGTCCGGAGCGACGGTGACGAGCTTCCTGGTGCAGATGTCGCCGGCAGTGACGACTTCGGGTGACAGGCCTTGCGCGATCGCCCGGACCACGATGTCCCTGTCCGTCAGCATCCCGAACAGCCGTCCGTCCTCCATGACGCAGACGTCGCCGATGTCGTGTTCGCGCATCTCCCGGGCCGTGGCCACCAGCGTGGAGTCGACGCTCACCATCACGACATCCCTGGTCATCACTTCCCCAACGCGGCGTGTCATAACAGTTCCTTTGCCAGCCACAACACTGATGAACGAGAGGCCGACACACACACCCATCCAGCCAGTCCAGCATGCGACGACCGCACCAGCGCTCCCCCAAGCCCGACACTGCCCGCGCACGGGCACGAAAGTCACTTCCCCCGCCCATTTTTCCGACCTGAATATCCCAACCTTTGGAAGAAAACACCTGCAAGCCCCTGGAACCGGCCGGGCGATCGGTACTCCTGGTAGAGGTGCACAGCTTCGCCCACGCAGCGGTAGTGGGTGCTATGGCGAAGCCGGCGACCCGAACGGCCCTCGCCCCGATGTTGCCGGTGGTTCCGCGTGGGTGGCCTCAGTGCGAAGACCGTCTGACCAGCATCGTCAACACGGCTGCGGCCGGCCGCCGTCATGCGCTGACCAGGGTGACCAAGGCATCCGGCCTGGTAGGTGGCAACGGATCGGGGTGCCGCCGGGAATCTGCGTCGCGGCCGGAGAGGCTGCCCTTCTGGGGCCGTGCCGTTGAACAGCTCCTGACCCCCGGAGCTATGCGCGGAGCCGAATCCGGTGAGATCCGGATTCGTCTTGATAAGTAAGGGTTGCCTAAGTTAGGTTCGGCTTACTTACTGTCGCGGTCCTGGAGGATCCCCCCATGTCCCTGCTTCCCGGACGCGCACGGCTGGTGGCCGCGGTTGCTTCGCTCCTGCTGTCTGCGTGTGCGCTGACCGCGTGCGGTTCCGAGCCGGATCCGAAGCCCGCGCAGCAGCCGGCGGCATCGAGTGCTGCGCCCGCAGCCTTCCCGGTGACGATCGCGCACAAATACGGCGAGACGACGATCAAGGCCGAGCCGCAGCGCATCTTCACGGTCGGCCTCACCGACCAGGATGCCGTGCTCGCGCTCGGCAAGGTCCCGGTCGGCACGACCGACTGGTTCGGCGGCTTCCCCGGGGCCATCGGGCCTTGGGCCACGCCGAAGCTGAACGGGGCCCCGGTGCCGACCCTGCTCGAGGATCCGGGGACCGGCCCGCAGGTGGAGAAGATCGCGGCACTCAGGCCGGACCTCATTGTCGCGCTCTACGCGGGGCTGACGCAGAAGCAGTACGAGACGCTGTCGAAGTTCGCCCCGGTCGTCGCGCAGCCGAAGCAGTACGGCGATTACGGCATCCCGTGGCAGGACCAGACTGTCACGATCGGCAAGGCACTGGGCAAGGAGGCCGAGGCGGTCAAGCTCGTCGGTGACGTCGAGCGGCTGTTCGGCCAGGCCAAGGCGGACAACCCTGAGTTCGCGGGCAAGACGGCCATCTCGGGCACCCCGTACGAGGGCAACTTCGTCTACGGCAGCCAGGACTCCAGGTCCCGTACCCTGACCCAGCTCGGCTTCTCGCTGCCGACCGATCTGGACCAGCTGATCGGCGACAAGTTCGGCGCCAACATCAGCAAGGAGCGCACCGACCTGCTCGACCAGGACGTCATCGTCTGGACGGTCGGCAATGTCGCCAAGGACGTGCCCAAGCTGCACGCGGACCGGCTCTACGCCGACCTGGACGTGGTCAGGCAGGGACGCGAGGTGCACGTCGGCGAGGACACGCCGTACGGCGTCGCCTACTCCTTCCAGACCGTGCTCAGCCTGCCCTACCTGCTCGAGCGACTGGTCCCGCAGCTCAAGGCGGCCGTGGACGGCGATGTCGCCACCAAGGTCGAGCAGCCCGCGAGTTGAAAGCGATCACCGCCGAACACGCACTCCGCCCGGCCGCCCTCGTGGCCGGGCTGAGTGGCGTCCTGGCCTCGCTCTGCGTGCTGTCGCTGGCCCTCGGCGCGCTCAGCGTGCCCGTGGACGACGTCGCGGCCGCCCTCGTCGGCCACCCGCCGAGCCGCCTCGTCGACAACGTCGTGTGGACGGTGCGCATGCCGCGTACGGTGCTCGGCCTGATCGCCGGGATGGCGATCGGCCTGTCCGGCGCGCTGATGCAGTCCCTCGCCCGCAATCCGCTCGCCGACCCCGGGCTGCTCGGGGTGACCGCGGGCAGCGCGTTCGGCATCGTGATCGCCGTCGGGGTGCTCGGCCTCGGCACCCTGCACGGTTATGTCTGGTTCGCCTTCGCCGGGGCTCTGCTGGCCAGCGTGGCCGTGTACCTGCTCGGCAAGCTCGGCCGCTCCGGGCTGACCCCGGTGAAGCTGGCGCTCGCCGGGGTCGCGGTCAGCGCGCTGCTCTCGTCGCTGACCAGCGCCGTGGTGCTCGTCGAGCCGGAGGCGCTGAACCGGTACCGGTTCTGGTCCGCGGGCTCGCTCGCCGACCAGGGCGGCGCCGTCGTCTGGCAGATCTCCCCGTTCATCGCCGCCGGTCTCCTCATCGCGCTGGCCTGCGCTCCCGCGCTCAACAGCCTCGCGCTCGGCGAGGACGTGGCCAAGGCGCTGGGCCGCAGGGTCGGCCTGGTCAGGCTCGGCGGGGTCACCGCGGTGATGCTGCTGACCGGCGCGGCCGTCGCCGTCATCGGGCCGATCGTGTTCCTCGGCCTGATCGTCCCGCATGTCGCCCGGTCGCTCGCGCAGTGGGCGGGCCTCGGCCCCGACCACCGCTGGCTGCTGCCGCTGTCCGCCCTGATCGCGCCCTGCGTGCTCCTGGCGGCCGACATCACCGGTCGCATGGTGAACCGGCCGATCGAGATCCAGGCGGGTGTGCTGATCGCGTTCATCGGCGGACCCTTCTTCATCGCGATGGTGCGCCGCCGTCGCCTCGCGGAGGTCTGAGCATGGCCCCGATCACCTACCGGCTCGTGATGCCGCCGGTCTCCGGGCTGCTGCGGCCGCGTCTGCTCGGCGTCTGCCTCGGGCTCGTCGCCGCCACGGCCCTGCTGTTCTGCCTGAGCGTCGCGACGGGCGAGTTCTCGCTCGGCTACCTCGAGGCGGCCAAGGCCGTGCTCGGCATCGGCGATCCGGGGACCGTGCTGGTCGTGCGCGAGCTGCGGCTGCCGCGGCTGGTCACCGGGCTGCTGGCGGGCATGGCCTTCGCGCTGTCCGGTGCGATCTTCCAGACGATGACCCGCAATCCGATGGCCAGCCCGGACGTCATCGGGCTGACCGCGGGCTCGGGCACCGCGGTCGTCGCCGCCATCATGCTCGGCTGGGACGGCGGTCTCGGCCTGCAGACGCTCGGCCTGCTCGGCGGCCTCGCGACCGCGCTGATCGTGTACGTGCTCGCCTGGCGCAAGGGCACCACCGGCTACCGCATCATCCTGGTCGGGATCGGGGTGTCATGGATGTGCCTGAGCCTGACCGACTACCTGATCGCGCGGGGCGGCCAGTTCCAGGCCCAGGCGGCGCTGGGCTGGCTGGTCGGCAATCTCAACGGACGCGGCTGGGACCAGACGGTCCCGCTCGCGCTGGCGATGTGCGTGCTCGTCCCGCTGGCCCTCGGCCTCGGGCGGCTGCTGCGCACGCTCCAGCTAGGCGACGAGGTGGCCGCGGGACTCGGCACCCCGGTGCAGCGGGTACGGTTCGGCCTCATGCTGACCGGCGTCGGCCTGATCGCCTTCGGAACGGCGGCCGCGGGGCCGATCGCGTTCGTCGCGCTGATGTCCCCTCAGATCGCGCAGCGGCTGGCGGGCACGGCCTGGCCGCCGCCGATCACGTCCGCGCTGACCGGCGGGCTGGTCGTGGTCGGCTCCGACCTGGTCGCGCGGACCCTGCTGCCGAGCATGGAGCTGCCGGTCGGGATCATCACCGGCGTGCTGGGCGCCCCCGTACTTCTCTGGTTGCTCATCCGCGCGAACCGCGCGGACTCAGGAGGCTGAACGGCATGGAGTCACCCGATCCGGACCTGCGCGCCCTCGGGCTGCACCTGGCCTACGGCGATGTCAGCGTGGTCACGGACCTCGACCTGACCGTGCCGCCCGGCCGCATCACCGCGATCGTGGGGGCCAACGCCTGCGGCAAGTCCACGCTGCTGCGCGCTCTGGCCCGCCTGCTGGCCCCGAAGACGGGCGCGGTGCGGCTGGACGGCAAGGCGCTGCAGTCGATCCCCACCCGGGAGCTCGCGCAGCGCCTCGGCATTCTGCCGCAGAGCCCCGTGGCGCCCGAAGGCCTCACGGTGCTCGATCTGGTGAACCGTGGCAGGTCACCACACCAGACGTGGTGGCGGCAGTGGTCGAAGGCCGATGAGAGCGCCGTGTACGCGGCGCTGGCGGCCACCGACATCACCGACCTGGCCGACCGCGCGGTCGACGAGTTGTCCGGCGGGCAGCGGCAGCGGGCGTGGATCGCGATGGCGGTCGCCCAAGGCACCCGGGTGCTCCTGCTGGACGAGCCCACCACCTATCTCGACCTCGCGCACCAGATCGACGTGCTCGACCTCATCGTCGACCTGAATCGGTCCGAGGGCCGGACGATCGTGATGGTCCTGCACGACCTCAACCAGGCATGCAGGTACGCCGACCACGTCGTCGCGATGAAGGCCGGCCGGATAGTCGCCGAGGGGGCGCCGGACGAGGTGATCACCGCCGAGACCGTCGAGGACGTCTTCGACCTGCGCTGCCGGGTGACCTCCGACCCTGTCAGCGGCACTCCCCTGGTCATCCCGATCGGCCGCCACCACACCGACGGCCAGGTCATTCGGCTGGCTTAGAAATAAGGTAAGGCTTACCTAATAAGAAAGGCTCGAAAGCATTGATATTAGGTTAGCCTTACCTTATCGTTTCGAGCTATGTGGCCCAGCGAGTCCTGGGACGGCGGCCCCTGCACCGTCCCGCCCGCGACCCTGCCCGAACTCTTCGCCGAGGAGGTCCGGAGAGCTCCGAACTCGATCGCGCTGGTCTTCGAAGAGCTGACCCTGACCTACGCCGAGCTGGACGTGCGGGCCAACCGGCTCGCGCACGCTCTCGTCGCGCGCGGCGCGGGACCCGAGCGCGTGGTGGCCCTGGCAGTCCCGCGCTCCGCCGAGCTCATCGTGGCCGAACTGGCCGTCATGAAGGCGGGCGGCGCCTACCTGCCGCTCGACCTCGACCATCCGCCGGACCGCGTCGCGTACATGCTGGACGACGCGCGCCCGGTGTGCGTCGTGACGGTGGCCGCCGAGGCGGACGCCTTCGGCGGCCTGCCGGTCGTGGCGCTCGACGACCCGGGGGTCGCCGCGGAGCTGGCAGCGCTGCCCGATACGACGCCTGAGGCCGGGCTCTCGCTGCTGAACACCGCCTACGTCATCTACACCTCCGGCTCGACCGGACGGCCCAAGGGCGTCCAGCTGACGCACACGGGTGTGGCCAAACTCGTCTCGACCCAGCGGGAACGCTTCGGCGTCGGCCCCGGCATCAGGGTGCTGCAGTTCGCCTCGCCGAGCTTCGACGTGGCCTTCTGGGACCTGTGCCTCGCTCTGCTGTCCGGCGGGCGGCTGGTCGTCGTGCCGTCCGAGCGCCGCGTGCCCGGCCCCGAGCTGACCGAGTACGCGTGGGCGCACGGCGTGAACTTCATGATCCTCCCGCCGGCCCTGCTCGCGGCGCTCCCGCCCGGCCTCGACCTGCCGCCCGGGGTCCTGCTGGCGGGCACCGAGCGCGTCTCGCCGGAACTCGTCGCCCGGTGGGCGCCCGGCCACCGGATGTTCAACGCCTACGGGCCGACCGAGGCGACGGTGAACTCGACGCTCGGCTGGTGCGACCCGTCGGCGACCGAGTCCTCGGTCCCGATCGGCATCCCCGATCCGGGAACCCGCGCCTACGTCCTGGACGGCGCGCTACGGCCCGTCGCTACCGGAGGCGCGGGCGAGCTCTACCTCGCCGGACCCGGCCTCGCCCGCGGCTACGCCGGGCGGCCCGGCCTGACGTCCGAGCGGTTCGTCGCCGACCCCTTCGGCGCAGCGGGCGAGCGCATGTACCGGACCGGTGACCTGGTCCGATGGCTCGACGACGGGCGGATCGACTTCCTCGGCCGCGTCGACGACCAGGTGAAGATCCGCGGCTACCGGATCGAGCTCGGCGAGATCGAGTCGGTGCTGGCCCGGCACCCGTCCGTGGGGCAGGTCGCCGCGGTCGTCCGCGAGGACCGTCCCGGCGACCGCCGGCTGGCCGCGTACGTCGTGCCCGCGGCCAGGGCGGACGGCGAGCACGACCGGACGATCGTCGCCGAATGGAAGGACCTGCACGAGCTCCTCTACCAGGCCGGGACGCCGGAGCGCGCCGACGAGAACTTCACCGGCTGGAACAGCAGCTACGACGGCACGCCGATCCCGCTCACGGAGATGCGGGAGTGGCAGGACGCCACCGTGGCGCGGATCCTGGAGCTCGAGCCGGAGCACGTGCTGGAGCTCGGCGTCGGCAACGGCCTGCTGCTGTCCCGGCTGGCCCCCTCCTGCGCGTCCTACTGGGGCCTCGACCTGTCGAGCGAGGCGATCACGTCCTTGCGCGCGGCGCTGCCGGACGAGCTCGCGGCCAAGGTCGAGCTCAGGGCACAGCCCGCCGACGATCTCAGCGGCCTGCCCAAGGGCCGCTTCGACACCGTCGTCATCAACTCGGTCGTCCAGTACTTCCCGAGCCGCGACTACGTGCTCGGCGTGCTGCGCGGCTGCGCGGAACTGCTGGCGCCAGGGGGACGCGTCTTCGTCGGCGACGTGCGCAACCTGAGGCTCCAGCCGGTGTTCCGCGCCGCGCTCGGCACCACCGAGGCCGAGGAGAACGAGCTGCTCCTCGACCCCGACTTCTTCGCGGACCTGCCCGGCTTCGCCTCGGCCGACCTGCGCGTCAAACAAGCACGCCACCACAACGAGCTGAGCCGCTACCGCTACGACGTCGTGCTCCACACGCGGCCCGCGCAGCCCGCACCGGCACAGGTCTTCAGCTGGGGCGAGGACGTGCCGGACCTTCGCGTGGTCGCAGCGCTGCTCGCGGGGCGCACCCGGCCGCTGCGGATCACCGGTGTGCCCAACGCGCGCCTCGCCCCCGATCTCGACCGGCCCGGGGCCGTCGACCCGGAGGACTTCCACGCCCTCGGGGAGAACGCGGGCCTGCGGACGTACGTCACCTGGAGCGGCGACTCAGACCGCGGCGACCTCGACGTCCTGTTCACCACCGACACCCGCGCGGACGGCCTCTACCGGCCCGGCGGCCGCGCGGTGCTCGTCAACACCCCCGCGCCGGTCCGCGACGACGTCTCGCTGGTCAAGTCGCTGCGGGTGCACGCCCAGCGCTGGCTGCCCGACTACATGGTGCCCGCCGCGTTCGTCGTGCTGCCGAAGCTGCCGGTGCTCACCAGCGGAAAACTGGATCGGGCCGCGCTGCCCGTGCCCCACCTGCACGTCCAGGCGGAGGGCAAGCCGGCCCGCGACGCCCGCGAGGCCGTGCTGTGCGGCCTGTTCGCCGAGGTGCTCGGCGTCCCCGGCGTGGGGATCGACGACGACTTCTTCGCGCTCGGCGGCGACAGCATCGTCGCCATCCAGCTGGTGCTCCGCGCCCGCAAGTCCGGCCTCGTCTGCACGCCCAGGCAGGTCTTCGTGCACCGCACGGTGGCCGGGCTCGCGCCGGTCGTGACCGATCTCGACGCGGACCGCCCGCGGATCACCGACGACGGAGTGGGAGAGATCCCGTTCACGCCGATCCTGCGCTGGCTGGACGAGTGCGGCGGCGACATCCGCGGATTCAGCCAGTCGCTGCTGCTCACGACGCCGGCGGGCCTGACCGGACCGGACCTGGAGAAGATCCTTCAGGTGCTCGCAGACCAGCACGACGTGCTGCGCTCGGTCCTCGTGCGGACGGTCCCGGGCACGCCGGGGCACCTGCGGGTGCTCCCGCGCGGAGAGGTGTCCGCCGCGACCTGGATCCAGCGGGTGGACGTGACGGGGCTCCGCGACGGCCTGGCCCCGGTGGTCGCCGCGGCCGAGGACCAGGCCTGCGCGCGGCTCGACCCGGAGAACGGGCTGATGGTGCAGGCGGTCTGGTTCGACGCCGGCCGGGAGCGCCTCGGACGCCTGCTGCTGGTCATCCATCACGCGATCATCGACGGGGTCTCGTGGCGGATCATCCCCGGCGACCTCGAGTCCGCCTGGACCGGGGCCGCCCTCGAGCCTCCTGGCACGTCCTTCCGCCGCTGGTCCGGGTTGCTGTCCGCCGGCGCCCGGAGCAGGGAGGCCGAACTCGGGCTCTGGACCGGCATGCTCGCCGGTCCGGACCCCGCGCTCGGCCACCGCCCGCTCGACCCGGTCGCCGATCTGGAGTCCGTGCGGCGCCACACGCTCCGCCTGCCGCCCGCGCGGACCGAGCCGCTGCTCACGACCGTTCCGGCCGTGTTCCACGCCGAGGTCAACGACGTCCTGCTCACCGCGCTCGCGCTGGCCGTCGCCGGCTGGCGGCGCGGGCTGGGCCGCGGCGACCGCGCCGACGTGCTGATCGCCCTGGAGGGCCACGGCCGTGAGGAGCACGCGGTGCCGGGCGCCGACGTGTCCAGGACGCTGGGCTGGTTCACGAGCATCTTCCCGGTCCGGCTCGACCCCGGGGAGATCGACCTCGATGACGCCCTCGCCGGAGGCCCCTCGGCCGGTGCGGCGCTCAAGCGGGTCAAGGAGACGCTGCGGTCGCTGCCCGACCGAGGTCTCGGTTATGGGCTGCTGCGGTACCTGAATCCCGGCACCGAGCCGGAGCTGGCGAAACTGCCCGCGCCGCAGATCAGCTTCAACTATCTGGGGCGCTTCAGCGTCGCCGACGCGCCCGACCAGCCATGGCGGCCGGTCGCGGGCGCGGGAGTCCTCGCAGGCGGGTTCGACGCGGCGATGCCCGTCGCCCCGTACACGCTGGAGATCAACGCCTACACACAGGACACCCCGGAGGGCCCGGAGCTGGGCGTCACGTGGGCCTGGCCGTCCGCGCTGCTCGCGGAGGCGTCAGTCGCCGCCCTCGCCACGAGCTGGTTCACCGCCCTCGACGCGCTGGCCGCGCACGCCGCCACGCGCGGAGCGGGCGGGCACACGCCGTCCGACCTGACCCTGGCGATCGGCCAGGACGAGATCGAGGAGTTCGAAGCCGAGTGGGCACAGAACTGAACGGGCCGTCCGGACTCCAGGACGTCCTCCCGCTGACGCCCATGCAGGAGGGCCTGCTCTTCCACACCCTCCTCGACCGGGCGGGCCCGGACGTCTACACCGGGCAGCTGACCATCGACTTCACCGGCCCGCTCGACCCTGGCCGGCTGCGCGAGGCCGGGCAGGAGCTGCTCGACCGGCACCCCAACCTGCGGGCGGCCTTCCGCCGGCGCAGGAACGGCCAGAGCGCGGCGCTCGTGCCCCGGCACGTCGATCTGCCCTGGCGCGAGGTGCGGGCCGACCTGGCGGAGCTGCCCCGCCTGCAGGACGAGGAGCTCGCGCGGCGCTTCGATCCCGCCGCGCCGCCGCTGCTGCGCATGCTGCTGCTGAGCGCCGGGCCGCTGACGCACCGCCTCATCGTCACGCACCATCATCTGCTGCTGGACGGCTGGTCGCTGCCGCTCCTCGTGGACGAGCTCCGCGCGCTCGCCGACGGGCGGACCCTGCCGCCCGCGCCTGACGTGCGGGAGTACGCGAAGTGGCTCGGCTCGCGGGACGACGAGGCCGCGCGCGCGGCGTGGCGCGAGGTCCTGTCCGGGGTCGAGGGGCCGACGCTGGTCGCACCCGGCGCGCCGGCACCCTCGGTCCTTCCCCGCAGGGTCGTGCTCGACCTGGCCGAAGATCTCACGGCCCGGCTCGGCGCGCTGGGACGCTCCCGTGGCCTGACCCTGAACACCCTGGTCCAGGGCGCGTGGGGGCTGCTGCTCTCGGTGCGGACGGGCCGCTCGGACGTGGTGTTCGGGGCGACCGTGGCGGGCCGGCCACCGGAGCTGCCGGACGCGGAGAAGATGATCGGGCTGTTCATCAACACGATCCCCGTCCGGGTGCGGACGTCCCCGTGGGACCCGGTCGCGCAGGTGCTCCGGCGCCTGCAGGACGAGCAGTCCTCGGTCATGGACCACCAGCACGCGGGTCTGGCCGATCTGCGGGCCGGAGAGCTGTTCGACACTCTGACGGTCTTCGAGAACTACCCGCTCGGCGGCGGCTACGAGGTACGCGACAGCGCGCACTACCCGCTGACGCTGACCGCCCGCCCCGGTGCGCGGATGCGGCTCGACCTGGAGTATCGGGCCGAGCTCTTCGACGACGCGACCGCGTACGGGATCCTCACCGAGGTCCGCGATCTACTGGCCGCTGTCGCCGACGACCCGGACCAGCTGATCGGCCGGATCCGCCCGCCCGTCCCGGCGGTGGAGCCGCTGACGGTGCCCGACCGGACGATCCCCGGCCTGTTCACCGAGCAGGCCGCGCGGACCCCGGAGGCGACCGCGCTGGTGACGGGCGAGCGGTCGTGGACGTTCGCCGAGCTCGACGCCTGGACCGACGGGCTCGCGCACGAGCTGCCGCGGCGCGGGGTGGGGCCGGGCCAGGTGGTCGCGCTCGACCTGCCCCGCGCCTGGATGGTCCCGGCGCTCCTGGGCGTGCTCAAGTCCGGGGCCGCCTACCTGCCGCTGGACGCCGACCAGCCGGAGGAGCGCGCCGCGTTCCTGCTGAAGGACGCCGCACCCGCGCTCGTCCTCCGCCCGGACGACCTCGCCGGTCTCGGCGACGGGCCGCCCGTCGACCGGTCCCTGCCCTCGGCGGCCGCTTATGTGGTCTACACCTCCGGCTCGACCGGCCGGCCCAAGGGCGTGCAGGTGCCGCACGCCGGCCTGGTGAACCTCTTCCTGTCGCACCGCAGGCGCCTGATGCAGCCCGCCGGGCGAGGACTCCAGGTGGCGCACGTGGCCTCGTTCGTCTTCGACGGGTCGTGGGAGCCGCTGATCTGGATGCTGGACGGGCACACCCTGCACGTCCTGGACGACTACCGGGACGACGCGGCCGTCGTGGCCGCGATCCGGGACCGGCGTCTCGATGTCCTCGACGTCACGCCCACCTACCTGGGGGAGCTCGTCCGGTCGGGCGTGCTCGAATCCGGGCTGAAGGTGCTGCTCGTCGGTGGCGAAGCGGTCGATCCCGGGCTGTGGAGGCGGGTCTGCTCGGCGCCCGGGCTCACCTGCCATGACCTCTACGGTCCGACCGAGGCGTCCGTGGACGCCTACGGCTGGCACGGTGCCGAGCGGACGGCCTACGAGCTCGACAACACCCGGACCTACGTGCTCGACGCGGCGCTGAGGCCGGTTCCGCCGGGCGTCATCGGTGAACTGTACGTCGCAGGCGCGGGGCTGGCGCACGGCTATCTGAACCGCCCGGATCTCACGGCGGAGCGGTTCGTCGCCGATCCGTTCTCCGGCGGCAGGATGTACCGGACCGGTGACCTGGCCCGCTGGTCGCGCGAGGGCGTTCTGGAGTTCGCCGGCCGCGCGG
>NZ_VCKY01000122.1 GCF_005889735.1 Nonomuraea turkmeniaca | reverse complement strand
GTGCGGGACGTGGCCGTGGGCGACACCGTGGCCTGGGCCGGCGTGATGGGCAGCTATGCCGAGAAGGCCGTCGTTCCGGCCGACCGGGTGGTGCCGGTGCCGCAGGACGTGCCGGCCGAGGTGGCGGCGGCGGCCATGTTGCAGGGGATGACCGCCCACTACCTGACGCACTCCACCTACGAGGTCAAGGAGAACGATCAGGTCCTCGTCCACGCGGGGGCGGGCGGCATGGGGCAGCTGCTGATCCAGCTCGCCAAGCTCAGGGGCGCCAAGGTCTACACGACGGTCTCCACCAGCGAGAAGGAGAAGCTGGCCAGGGAGGCCGGGGCGGATCAGGTGCTGCGCTACGACGACTTCGCCGAGGCGCTGCGCGGCACGATCGACGTCGTGTACGACGGTGTCGGCGCGGCCACGTTCGACGGCGGCCTGGAGGCGCTGCGTCCGCGCGGCCTCATGGCCCTGTACGGCGCGGCCAGCGGCCCCGTGCCGCCGATGGATCCGCAGACGCTCAACAAGCAGGGCTCGCTCTTCCTGACCAGGCCCACGCTCGTGCACTACATCGCCGACCGGGCGGAGTTGCTGAGGCGCGCGTCCGACCTGTTCGGCTGGATCGCGTCCGGGCAGCTGGCCATCAACATCTCGCACCGTTACCCGCTGGCCGACGCGCGGCGGGCCCATGAGGATCTGGCGGCCCGTCGTACCACGGGAAAGCTGCTTCTCATACCCTGACGTTCATGGATATCGCGGGATCTGTCTGGTCGTTCGCCGCCGTGGTGGCTCTGCTGACCATCACCCCCGGCCTGGACACGGCCCTGGTCCTGCGGACGTCGTTGCTGGCCGGGAAGCGGCCGGCCTGGGGTGTGACGCTGGGCATCCAGCTCGGCACGCTCATCTGGGGTGTGCTGACCGCGGCAGGGCTGTCGGCGCTGCTGGCGGCCTCGCAGCCGGCGTACGACGCGCTGCGCTGGGCGGGAGCGGCGTACCTCGTGTGGATGGGGTTGCGCATGCTCCTCGCCCGGCACGATCCCCAGGAGTTGCCGGAGCAGCGGCAGGAGGTCGGGTTCGGGACGGGGTTCGGGCGCGGGCTCATGACGAACCTGCTCAACCCCAAGGTGGGGGCGTTCTACGTGGCGATGTTGCCGCAGTTCCTCCCGAGCGAGGGGCCGCACGCGCTCATGGGGTTGCTGCTGGCGGGCGTGCACGTGGTCGAAGGGCTGGTGTGGAGTGCGGCACTGATCGGGTTCGCGTCGTTGATGAGCGGGTTCCTGCGCTCCGCGGCGGTGCGGCGGTTCCTGGACCGGCTGACGGGTGTGGTGATCGTGGGGTTCGGCGTGCGGCTCGCCGTCAGCGATTGACAGCGGCGAAAACGCGGGCGGTCAGTGGCTGAAGCCGGCGGGCCAGCCCAGCAGGCGGGCGCCGAGCACCGCCGTCTCCAAGGTGAAGCGCTGCGTGGGGTCGTCGGGTGAGAAGCCGGTCAGGCGGCGGATGCGCTCCAGCCGGTACGTCACCGCCCGCGGGCTGAGCCCCAGCCGCCGGGCGGCGGCCGTCTGGTTGCCCTGCGAGGCGAAGATCGCCTCCAGCGTCTCCAGCAGCGGCTCGTGCCCGCCCCGCGCCCCGAGCAGCGGGCTCAGCACGCTGGTGACCAGGTCTTCGATGGCGCTCCGGTCCCTCAGCAACACGGGGAACACCAGCAGATCGGCCGCCTTGACGACGTCCGTGCGCAGCCCGAGCCCGTCCGCCAGCCCCAGGGCGTCGGCCGCCTCTCTGAAGGAGGTCACCACGCCGCCGGGCCCCCGGTGCGCCCGTCCGACGCCGACCCGCCACCCGTCCGGGAAGCGGGCGCGTACGTGGTGGGTGAACTCCCCCACAGCGGCCGGCAACGTCGCGGGCGCCACGCACACCAGCAGTCCGTCGCGTACGGCGACCAGCACGTTGTGCGAGCCGAAGCGGGCGATCAGGTCGCGCTCGATGCGTTCCTGATCGCCGTCACGCATGCCCCGGGCCACGGCCACCACGTAGGACTCGGCCAGCCGTAGCCCGAAGTGTTCGGCCCGCTCGGCCAGCCGCTCGGCCCGCCCCTGCAGCAGGTCGTCCACGAACTCCCTGCGTGCCGCCTCCTCGCCGCGGATGGCCGCGAGCTGCGCCAGCTCGTACCCCTCCATCAGCGCCGAGACCGACCTGCGTAAGGCGGGCAGCACCGGGGGCAGGCCCGCGGCGGCGGCGAGCGCGGCATCCACGAGCGCCCGGACGGAGATCCCCAGCTCGGCGGCGCGCGTGCCGGCGACGCGGCAGGCGTCGAGCGCGGCGCGGTCCGGCAACCGGCCGGTCGCGGCGCACTCGGCCAGCACTTGGCGATGCCCGCCGAGCAGCTCGGCGGGCATCTCGGAGATCGCCATCACACCCCTATG
Organism: Nonomuraea turkmeniaca; assembly: GCF_005889735.1. Taxonomy (GTDB): domain Bacteria; phylum Actinomycetota; class Actinomycetes; order Streptosporangiales; family Streptosporangiaceae; genus Nonomuraea; species Nonomuraea turkmeniaca. The sequence continues at coordinate 29,761 of NZ_VCKY01000122.1, read as the reverse complement.
TCGCGCCTGTCGAAGGCGAGGACCGCGGTCAGCACGAGCACGGCCGTCGCCCCCGCCAGCACAAGGTAGTCGCCGACCGGCAGCCCCTCATAGAGCGGCCGGCCTTCGGTGTAGTAGTGGAACGGCGAGACCCACTTCAGCCAGGAGATCGCCTCAACCGACCGGCCCACGGTCACGACCACGTAGCCGGCCACGACCCACACGCCGACCACGGCCGAGGCGATCGTCTTGCGCCCGGTGGCGGCGCCGACGGTCAGCGCCACGGTGCCGCAGAACAGCCCGAGCAGGAACACCCCCGTCTGCGCGGCCAGCATCCGGTCGAACGGCACCCCGATCTGCACGGACTCGCCGACCGCCCACACCACGCCGAACGTCACCACGGCCACCGCCAGCAGAGCCACGGCCAGTGCCACGAACCGCTGGAGCACCAGCCGCTGACGATCCACGGGCAGCGTGACGACCAGCTCCAGCGTGCCGGCCTCCTCAGGCTGCGCGATCGCCCGGTGGGCCAGCAATGTCGCGCACACGATGAACAACATCGGCACGAACAGCTGGTAGACGACCGACTGCAGGTAACCGGCGCCGACGCTCAGGTCGCCCATTCCGCCCATGAGGTCGCGCAGCGCGCCGGGGAACTTGGCCATGGCCTGGGCGTTGAACGTCGCCGGGTCCTGCCTGACGTTCTCGTAGATGCTCAGGTAGAGGGTCAGGAAGGCGCTGATGCCGATGGTCCACCAGATGAGCGCGCGCCGGTAGTCACGCAGACTCTTGGCGATCATGGTGCCGCTCCTCGTCGCTGTAGTAGGTGAGGAAGATCTCCTCCAGGTCCGGCTCCGCGCTGACCAGGTGCACCACGGTGAACCTGGCGGCCGCCTTGATGAGGGCGTCAGGCCGGCCGTCGATCGTGCAGCTCACGCTCGCGCCCTCCACCCGCAGGTCGCGCACTCCCGGCAGGTCCTCGAACGCGGCTCGCGGCACGGGCGACTCGAAGTGCAGCTCCACGCGGCGTACCGCCTTCTCGCGCAGCGCCGCGACGTTCTCCACGGCGACGAGGCGGCCGGCGCGGACGATGCCGACCCGGTCGGAGACGCTCTCCACCTCGGCCAGCACGTGCGAGGACATGAGCACGGTACGGCCCGAGGTGCGCACCTCGCGCACCAGGGCCAGGAACTCCTGCTGCACCAGCGGATCCAGCCCGCCGGTCGGCTCGTCGAGGATGAGGAACTCGGGCTCGTGCATGAACGCCTGGATCAGCCCGACCTTCTGCTTGTTGCCCTTGGAGAGCTTGCGCATCGGCACCGACAGGTCGGCGTCGAACCGCTCGGCGAGCGCGTCGATGCGGGCGTCCGGCACGCCGCCGCGTACCCGGCCGAGGAAACGCAGGTAGTCCCTGGCCCGGTCGCGGCCCTCCAGGGCCAGCTCGCCCGGCAGGTAGCCGATCCTGGAGCGGATCGCGGGCTCGCGCGGGTCGGCGCCGAGCACCCGTACCAGGCCCCGGGTCGGTCTGATCACGTCGAGCAGGAGCCTGATCGTGGTGGTCTTGCCGGCGCCGTTCGGCCCGAGATAGCCGAAGATCTCGCCCGGCTGGATCTCGAGCGTGAGATCCTCCAGGCCACGGCGTTTGCCGTAATACTTGGTCAGCCCTTCGGCCTGCACCACTGCTGTCATGGCCGCATCGTCCCGCGCGCCACGCTGCCCGTCATCGCGCGCATCCGGCAGCCTGCGGCGGTCTTTGCTTCCGGAGGGTGGCAACGAGAGGGTGGGAAACGTGGAGACCGCGTTCGTGCTCGGTGGGGGCGGCGTGCTCGGCGCTCACGAGGTGGGCATGCTGCAGGCGCTCGACGAGGCGGGCATCAGGCCCGACCTCGTGGTCGGCACGTCGGTCGGCGCGCTCAACGGGGCGGTGATCGCCGCCGCGCCGGACGAGGCGGTCGCCAGGCTGACGGGTTTGTGGCGTTCCGACATCGTCCGTACGGCGTTCGCCGGGTCCTGGGTGGCCCGGCTGTCGACGCTGGCCAGGACCGGCACCCATCTGCACCCGATGGGGCCGCTCAGGGACGTCCTGGGCGAGACGGTCAGGGTGTCGCGGATCGAGGACCTGACGGTGCCGTTCCAGTGCGTGGCCGCGTCGGTCGAGCGGGCGGCGGCGCGCTGGTTCACCAGCGGGCCGCTGGTCGAGGCGGTGCTGGCGTCGTGCGCGGTGCCCGGGCTGCTGCCGCCCGTCGTGATCGGCGGCGAGCACTTCTACGACGGCGGGCTGGTGCACAGCATTCCCGTCGGCCGGGCCGTGCAGCTGGGAGCCAAGCGCGTGTACGTGCTGCACGTCGGCCGGATCGAGCGGCCGCTGTCGCCGCCCAGGCGGTTCTGGGAGGTGGGGATGGTGGCGTTCGAGATCGCGCGGCGGCACCGCTTCGCCGAGGACATGGCCAGCCTACCGCCGGGGGTGGAGGTGCACGTGCTGCCCGCCGGGATGACCGAGCCGCTCTCGCCGATGCGTTATCGCGACCTGTCGCAGATCTCGGCCTGCATCGAGCGGGCTTACCAGGCATCTTCCCGCTACCTGGGCAACGGAGGAGGATAAAGACAGACCGTCAAGGGAGGCCGCGTTGCTTCCACCACGTATTCTGCGTCGGCTCGTGCTGGCTCCACTGGTCATCGTGGTGACCGTGTTCATGCTGGTGACGCTGCCGTTCTGGCTCGTCGTCACGGCCGCCGCCTCTTTGCGCCTGCCGCCGCCGCAACGCAGGGGGCTCAGGTTCGTGTGGTTCGGGATGGCGTGGCTGACGCTGGAGTCGGCGGTGCTGATCGCCTGCCTGTGGTTGTGGGTGGCGGGCGGCGCCCGCCACCAGGAGCGGCATTACGACCTGATCAGGTGGTTCCTGTCCAAGGTGTACGCCGCCGCGGTGCGGACCTTCCGGCTGACCCTGGACGTCCAGGAGCCGGAGCCGACCGAGGAGGAGCGGGCCGCCCGGCTGACGCGGCCGGTCATCGTGTTGTCCCGGCACGCCGGCCCCGGCGACTCCTTCTTGCTCATTTATCACCTTCTGGAGCTCTACCGGCGGCGGCCCCGCATCGTCATGAAGGCCGCACTTCAGTACGACCCCTCCCTCGACGTGGTGATCAACCGACTGCCGAACGCGTTCGTGCCGCGCAAGACCGGCCAGGAGGGCGTCATCGAGGAGATCCGGCGGCTGGCCGCGACCATGGGCGACGAGGACGCGCTGGTGATCTTCCCGGAGGGCGGCAACTTCACCCCGCGCCGCCGCCGGCTGGCCATCAGGCGGCTGGAGGAGAAAGGGCTGGCCGAGGAGGCGGAGCGGGCCCGCGGCATGGACCACCTGCTGCCGCCCCGCCCGAACGGCGCCATCGCCGCCATCGACGCCTGCCCGTCGGCGGACGTCGTCTTCGTCGCGCACACCGGGCTCGACGACCTGATCACGATAGGGGACGTCTGGCGCAAACTGCCCTTCAGCGCGCACATCACCGCCAAGTGGTGGCGCGTACCCGCCGCCCAGGTGCCGCACACCCGCGAGGACCGCATCCGCTGGTTGTACGACCACTGGGAGCAGATCGACGCCTGGATCACCGCCCAACGGCTCCCGGTGGGAGAAAAGGGACCTCAGGCGGGCCGTGCTGGATGACGCGGAGCAACGCGTCCGTGTCGAGATGCCGCTCGACGAGATCGCCGAGCACGTCCAGCCGCTCCTCCCTGAGCGCGGCGAAGTCCGTGCCGGGAGCCGGGACGAAGTCGCGCCCCGCCCGCTCGGCCACGTCGGCCAGGAACGCGCGGCGGAACGCGTCGTTCTCCATGGCGCCGTGCCACGTGGTCCCCCACACGTCGCCGACCCGGCAACCGTCGAGGAACGGCTCACCACCTTCGACCGTGGCCCGGCCATGGTGGATCTCGTACGCGCGCACCGGGTGCCCGTAGGCGCTCCCCTCCGGCCGGGCGAGCCGTTTCTCCCGCTCGAACGTGATCCGTACGGGAAGCATCCCCAGCCCCTCGGCCTTCCCCGCACCGGACTCGACGTCGTCGACGATCTCGCGCCCGAGCATCTGGAACCCGCCGCAGATGCCCAGCACCGGCCCCTTCCTCGCGGCGATCGCCGCGGCCAGCCCGCGCTCCCGCAGCCAGGCCAGGTCGTCCACGGTGGCCCGCGACCCCGGCAGCACCACCAGGTCGGCGTCGTCCAGCTCGACCGGCTCGGTCACGAAGCGCACCACGACGCCGGGCTCGGCCGCCAGCGCGTCCAGGTCGGTGAAGTTGGAGATCCGGGGCAGGCGCACCACCGCCACCCGCAACGTCTGCCTGCCGTGCGGGGCGCCGGTGGCGACCCGGCGGCCGTCCAGGGCCAGGGAGTCCTCGACGTCCAGCCAGAGCCCGTCGAGCCAGGGCAGCACGCCGTACACCTGGCGCCCGGTCAGTTGTCTGAGCATGCCCAGCCCCGGCTCCAGCAGCTCCTTGGCACCCCGGAACTTGTTGATGATAAATCCGGAAATGTGGGACTGGTCTTCGGCGTCCAGGAGGCCCACCGTGCCGTAGAACGCGGCGAACACCCCTCCCCTGTCGATGTCGCCGACCACGATGACCGGCAGGCCGGCGGCCCTGGCCAGGCCCATGTTGGCGATGTCGCCGCGTCGCAGGTTGATCTCGGCCGGGCTGCCCGCGCCCTCGCACACCACCACGTCGTACTGCTCGCGCAGCCGGCCCAGCGCCTCCAGCGCCGTGGCCCGCAGCAGGTCCCTGAGCGAGCCGTACTCCATCGCGTCCACGTCCGCCACGGGCCAGCCCATGAGGACGACCTGGCTGCGGCGGTCGCTGCCGGGCTTGAGCAGGATCGGGTTCATGTCCGCCACGGGTTCCAGGCCCGCGGCCTGCGCCTGCATCGCCTGGGCCCGGCCGATCTCGGCGCCCTCGGCGGTGACGTACGAGTTGAGCGACATGTTCTGCGCCTTGAAGGGCGCGACGCGGACGCCCTGGCGAGCCAGCCAGCGGCAGATGCCGGCGGTGACCACGCTCTTGCCCGCGTCCGACGTTGTGCCCGCGACCAGCAATCCCCCGGTGACCATGGGATCACCGTACCGGGAGCGCACTTACCGCGAAGTTTCCCGAAATCGCCCATTTACGAATCCCTGTGACTTGTGCCACTCTGGCTAGAACATTCCCCTAGAACTGAATTCTAGATTTCCCTATGGAAAGGGCGGGGCATGGTCGGGATCTTGGGTTCGCCACGCACCGGCGGCCTCGACGCGGGCTCCCGGGCGCCGTTCGGGTGGGCGCCGCTGGTCGTCCTCTTCGTCGTCGGCTTCGTGGACCGGATCGAGTACAACCTGCTCTCTGGGGTGCTCCCGGCCGTGCAGAAGGAGTGGGGCTTCAGCGACACCGCCGCCGGCTCGATCCCGACGGCCGCCGCCCTGGCCGCGGCGGTGGTGGCCCTCCCCGCCGGCTACCTGGCAGACCGGCTCAGCCGCACCCGGATCATCGCCGTCGTGGTCTTCGTCTGGGCGATCGCCACGCTGGGGTCGGGCCTGGCCACCGGTTTCGTCATGTTCTACCTGATGCGGGTGCTGCTGGCGGCGGCCGAGAACATCGACAACCCCGCCTCGGGCAGCCTCCTCGCCGACTACTACCCGCCGGTCAGCCGGGCCAAGGCGTACGGGCTCACGCGGGTCACCACGTACCTGGGCGGCGTCGGCACGCTGCTCGGCGGGGTGCTGGCGGAGGCATATTCGTGGCGTACGGCGTTCCTCGTCATGGTGGTGCCCGGCGTGCTCACGGCCCTGCTGGTCTGGATGTTGCGCGAGCCACGCCGCGGCGAGCTCGACCGCCTGGTGGCGACGGGCGACCCCACCACGGCCGGCGCGGCCATGCCTGCCGCGAAGCCGCCGTTCTGGCGGCAGGTCCGTCAGGTGGTCGCCATCCCCACTCTGGTCTCCGTCTGCGTGGGCCTGTCGTTGCTCACCCTCGGCCTGGCCGGGATCTTCTACTGGCTGCCCACGTTCATGGTGCGTACCCTCGGCGTCGGCACGGCCGCGGCCGGCTCGCTGAGCGGCCTGATCACGGTCGCCGGCACGTTGACCGGCACCCTGGTCGGCTCGTGGCTGGGCAGGAAGTGGCACGGCACCCGCAAGGGCGGCCGGCTGCTCGCGGGCGGCAGCGGCATCACGGCCGGATCGCTGGTGCTGGCCGGGGCGCTGGCCATGGAGTCGATCGGCGCGATGACCGCGCTGGTCCTGCTGGCCTGCTCACTGATGTCCATCGCGATCCCGAACATGACGGCCTGCCTGGCGGACGTGGTCCCGGCGGCCGCCCGCGGCCTCGGCTTCGCCGTCCTGCAGCTGCTCATCACGGCCGGCGGTGCTTTCGGCTCCCTGATCGTCGGCATCGCCTCCGACCGGCTTGGGTCGCTGTCGGCCGGCATGTACATCCTGGTGATCCCGATGGTCGTGGGCGGCCTGCTCACGCTCGGGGCACGGGCGTCATTCGAGCGCGACGCCGGCAAGGTCATGGAGGACGCCGCCCGCGGCTGACCCCGGGCATGGAGGCGGCCGTCCGCGGCTGACCCCCGGCATGGAGGCGGCCGTCCGCGGCTGGTCCGCGGACGCCCGGCCTCCCGTGGCGTCAGCCCTGCGGGCCGTGGTCCCGGGGCCGGCCGCGCCGGGACGCGCCGCCGTAGCGACGCTGCACCGCGTCCGTCCCCTTCTCGATGTGCCGGTCGTACTTGTGTCCCGTCCGCTCCTTGGCGAACCGCTCGACCCGGTCCAGTAGCTGGTCGGCCTGCTTGGAGTGTCCCCTGGCGAAGTCCTCCGCCCTCTTCAGCCATTCCCCGATACGGCTCATGACCGTTCTCCCCGTTCTCGCGACTACGGGTGCCTCTACCCGAGCGGCCGGGACAATCACGGGGAGTCGCCGTCCAGCACCCTCCAGAGCCGGCTGCGCAGATCGCCACCACGAATGACCTGGATCCGGTACGGCTCCAGTCGCAGGACGTGCAACTCGGGGTCGGCCGGCGAGCGCCAGAAGTTCCCCAGGTCGTATCCGGCCCCGCGCGGGCTGGTCTTGCGATAGAGGTCCCAGACGTGCCGCTTGACCTCCAGGTCCTCCACCCAGGCCGCCACGGCGTCGATGGCGACCGAGTTGTTACCCGGTCGCCAGTAGGAGAAGGTCGTGTGCGGGTTTCCGGCGATGTGCGCCGCCTTGACCGGCGTTCTGTACGTCGCCAGCCAGCCGAGCGGCCGGCCGTCGACCCGCTCCCACACAGGGATGAGCACTCTGGCGCGCGGGCGGTTGCGAGCATCGACCGTGACCATGGTGGCATACACGGTCGTGCCGACGAAGGCGTCGAACTCGTCCTCGAGCTCGGCGAAGGACTTCACGGTGGCGGTCATCGGACGATTCCTCTCCTGGTTCCTATCAGTAACTAACCGCATCATCGGTCACCATGGCGACACCAGGGAAGACGGCACTTCAAAGGCACTCGGTTACCGCGCGAGAACCAGCCACCGTTGCAGCACCCGGCCACCTTCGTCCGAGGGCGCTGCCTCACGAGCAGGCCTTGAGCGGTGTCTCGTGGATCCGGGTGTTCGTCCCGTTGGACAAGGTCGCCCGGATCGCCGCGGGCCCCGAGGCCCGGGGCCTAGGCTGAGGAACACGATCTTTCGTAGATGCCACTCTCGGTCAGCGATGGCGATGGGCCGCCGCCGACCTCCAACGTCCTTTCCCACAACCACGGATCGGTGCGCGGATGACCCAGCAGGTATTCGACCGCATGTGCCAGAACTGTGTGGTCAAAGCGTCCGACCTCGGGCAGTACCCGGCTATGATCGACAGCTACCCGCACCAGCACCTTTACATCGTCTCGGGGACTGTCGGCGCCACCACGCCCCTGATCTTCTGGTGCGTGGACATGCTGGGGACCAAGGGCTGGAAGGCCTGCCATTGGCACACCGACGAATGGAATGTGCGGGGCGTCGTCGTCCGCCGCACGTGACACCGGTGGCGGCCAGGGCACGATCGACTCGCCCTCCGCTCTCGTGCTCTTCGTCCCGCTTGACCCTGACGCGGCGTCAACGTCTTCACTTGGCTTATGCAGAAGACGACCACTCTCGCCCTGCCGTTCGACCGGCCCGATCCCCTGGCGCCGCCGCCCGCGTACGCGCGGCTGCGGGAGAGCGCGCCCGTCGCCCGCGTGCTCGCCCCGGACGGGCGGCCCGCCTGGCTGGTCACCTCGTACGACGCCGTCGCGGAGGTGTTGTCCGACCGCAGGTACGGGCTCGCGCCGCTGGGGACCGACATTCCCGGTAACGACACGTTGTTCCAGGACGGGGAGGCGCACGCCCGGCTGCGGCGGCTGGTGTCGAAGGCCTTCGGCCCCTGGAGCGTGGCCGCGCTGCGCCCTCGGGTCGAGGATCTGGCCGACGCCTACGTCTCGGCGCTCGCGGACGGCGGGCCGCCCGGCGACCTCGTCTCGGGGCTGGCCGCTCCGTTCTCGATCACGGTGATCAGCCAGTTGCTCGGCGTGGCGATCGGCGATCGCGAGCGGTTCCGGGGGCTGGCCGACGCGGCTAGTGCCGCCGACTTCCTTTTCGGGCCTGAGGAGGACCTGGCGGCGGCCGCACAGGCGTGGGAGGCGCTCGGCGCCTACGCTGGGGAGCTGGTCGCGGCCAAGCGGGCGGCGCCTGGTGAGGACCTGCTCAGCGCCCTGGTCACGGTACGCGACGCCGATGACGGGCGGCTCAGCGACGCCGAGCTCATCGCCATGGTCACGACCATCGTCTCCGCCGGTTACCTGTCGGCCTGCAACGCCATCGCCACCGGCGCGATCCGGCTCCTGGTCGAAGGACGTCTACCCGCTTTGGCCGGCTCATCCGGCTCATCCGGCTCCTCCGCCGGACAGGCGAACGCGGCCGGACAGGCGAACGCGGCCGGACAGGCGAACGCGGCCGGACAGGCCGACCCGGCGGGGCTTGCCGACCCGGCGGGGCAGGACGACCCGGCGGGGCGGGACGCGGTCGTGGCGGAGATTCTGCGGATGCAGTCCGGGCGTACCGGGGAGCCCTTCCCCCGCTACGCGCAGGACGACCTCGAGCTGGCCGGGGTCAGGATCAGCGCGGGCGACATGGTGCTGGTCCGACTGGAGGCCGCCCATCGCGACCCCGCCCGTTTCCCCGACCCGGACCGGTTCCGTCCCGAGCGGCGCTCCAGCCCGCCTCTGGTGTTCGGGCACGGCATGCACTACTGCCTCGGCGCGCCCTTGGCCCGCATGGAGCTCGCCGCCGCCCTCGCGGCCCTGGCCACGCGGCTGCCCGGACTCAGATTGAAAGGACGGGCCGAGGACATCGAATGGACCAGCGTCGGGGTGGACGTCGGGCCCAAGGCCGTCCACGTCATCTGGTGAACTGACACGCCGATGCAAGAGCCCTGCTCGATAACGCGGTACCCCCTTTACCTGGCAGAACGCGTTTGGGCGGGCCGCCGGGAGGCAGGGGATCCTCGTGACTGTCACGCTTGCGCTGGCGGGTGACACAATGCTCGGCCGCGGCGTGGCCGACGAGCTGGCCGTGTCCACGGACCCGGACGCGTACCTCGCCGACGGCGTCCGCGCGCATCTCGCCGAGGCCGACGCGATCCTGCTGAATCTCGAATGTTGCATCTCCGACCGGGGCACCCCGTGGTTCTCCCCCGGCAAGCCGTTCCATTTCCGGGCTCCGCCGCAGGCCGCGGACCTGCTCGCCGAGGTAGGGGTCAGCTGCGTCACGCTGGCCAACAACCACGCGCTCGACTACGGCTACGACGCGTTGCTGGACACCCGCGCGCACCTCGAACGCGTGGAGGTCCACGCGGTGGGCGCGGGCGCGGACGAGGCGCAGGCCCGGCAGCCGGTCGTGCTCACCGTGCGGGGACTGCGCATCGGCATCGTCGCCGCGACCGATCATCCGCTGGACTACGCGGCCACGCCCGACCGGCCGGGCGTGGCCTACGCGGACCTGCCCTCCGGTGTGCCGTCCTGGCTGACGGGCGCGGTGGCCGCGCTGCGGGCGGAGGCGGACGCCGTGCTGGTCACCCCTCATTGGGGTCCCAACATGACGGCCGGGCCGCGGCCCTACATCCGCGCGGCGGCCGCCACCCTGGTCGAGTCCGGGGCGAGCCTGGTCGCCGGTCACTCCGCGCACGTGGTGCACGGCGTCGCGCCGCCGGTCCTGTTCGACATGGGCGATTTCCTCGACGACTACAGGGTGGATCCCGAGCTGCGTAACGACCTGTCGTTCCTGTTCCTGGTGACGGTCGACGAGCTCGGCCCGGTACGCCTGCGGGGGGTGCCGCTCAAGCTCGAGTACGCCCGCACCGTGCTGGCCGACGGGGACGAACGCGCCTGGCTGGGCCGGCGCTTCACCAGTGCGTGCGCGGACTTCGGCGCCGTCGCCACCTGGGAGGACGGCCTGCTGGGCGCGGACATGCGGTGAATGGACTGTCTTTGTCCGGTTTGGGTAGTTTGAAGTGGGGAAACGGGAAAGTCCCGTCACCGCGATGGGGGAGGTGATGTCACCGATGACCCGCGAGATGGAGAGTCATCCCGACATCATCCGAATGCGGGAGAGGTACGAGGTCGCGGCGGCCAATCCGGCCGTTCAACTGGCGGACGGAGTGACCCTGCTGGCCGGGCTGTTCCTGGCGTTGTCGCCGTGGATCGTGGGATTCGCCAACGCCGGATCGCTCACCATGAACAACCTGGTCACCGGGATCGCCGTGGCGCTGCTGTCGCTGGGCTTCAGCTCCGCCTTCGGCCGCACGTACGGCATCGCCTGGACCGCCCCGTTCATCGGCCTGTGGACCATAGTGGCCCCATGGCTGATCCGGGGTGAGGCCACCACAGCCGGGACGGTCACCAATGTGATCGTCGGCGCTGTCATCACCGTCCTCGGCCTGATCACCGTGGGCATGGGCATGACGAGGAAAAGGCGGTGAGAACTGTCCCGGGCCGGAAGACCTCCGGCCCGGTCCCGTGCCACTCAACCGCGGGCGAACCTGGCTGCCCAAGGACCGGACAGGTCGGTCTCGTCCCAGGTCAGCATGTACGGCGGCAGCCTGACATCCTTGTGTACGGCCACCACCTGCGTCTGGTCCGCCAACGCCTGGCGGACGCGGGCCGGAAGCCGGTCCGCGAACCTCTGGATGACGCCTTGCGAGTCGCAGCCGAGCAGGTAGCCGATCTGCACGCCGTTCTGGCCGTAGACCAGGCACGGCGGGCGCACGCCCAGACTGCGCAGCTCCGCCGCGGCCCGGCCGATCTCCTCCCGGCCGTGACGGCCGGAGGCTCCCATGCCGTAGGCGTACGCCCCCTGGAGCAGCAGATGCGCCGCCAGCCCCGCGGTCACCGCGACCGCGACGGGGCGGCGCAGCCGCAGGCCCGCGACCGCCGCCTGCGCCACCGGTAGCGACAGCAAGGCGTAGGCAGGCGTGAGGAAACGCGGCGCCGCGTAGTCGACATAGAACAGGTACGGCAACGCCATCGCCACACCGGTGCCCGCGGCCAGGAGCAGCGGCGCCAGGCGGTGCTCGCGCCAGGCCGCCCACAGGCCGAGCGCGGCCATCAGGGGGATGGCCAGCCACCAGATGAGCGCCACCGGCGAGACCGGGCCGCAGTCCGCGCCGAACCGGCACAACGAGGGCCCGTCCAGCGCCCTGGCGTGCTCGACGAACGACACGCTCCACCCCATGGCGTTGTGCTCCCCCGCGTCCCGCAGCCGGGCAGCGAACCCGCCGAACCGCGCCTGCGCCTCGATCGCCCACTGACCCCATCCCACGACCAGTCCGGCCGCGATGGCGGCCAGCGCGGCGAGCCGGCGGCGGCGGAGCAGGGCGAGCGTCCCGGCGGCCAGGGCGGCCGCGGCGACCAGCGCGTCGGACGGCCGCATCAACGACATGACGGCCAGTGTTCCCGCGAGCCCCACCGGCGCCAGGTGGGCACGTTCCACCAGCACGAGGAAGCCGGTCGCGGCTACGGCGGCCAGCGCGACGTACAGGTTGGGCATGGCCTGGTTGCCGTAGAACAGCGTGAGCCAGCAGCCGCCGAACAGCAGTGCGGCCAGCGGCACCACGTGATCGGCGCGCACCCGCAGCCAGACGTAGAAGGCGCCGAACAGGCCCGCCGCCGAGACCACCGTCAGATACAGGCGCAGCACCACCACCGAATCGGTCAGCCCCACCACGGGCGCGACCAGGAGCGGCACGCCCCGCGCCCGAGGTGCGCTGAACACCGCGGGCGGCGCGTGCGGTGCCACCTGGCTGGCGTACACGGCCTCGTCCCAGCCGATGCCCAGGCGCGGCGACACGAGCAGCAGCTGAGCCACGCCGTACAGGATGCTCACCCACGCCAGCAGCACGACCGGCCGCACGGCGGGCGCACCACCGCCGGAAGGGGCCGGGCGCGGCACCGTCACCGCGGAAGAACGACGCCACAAGTCCACGACACCCCCACAAACAGGGGCCTATGCGGACATATCCGCAGGTTACGGTGCATTCACCGAGCGGCCCCACCACTGATCTGCAATCTGCTGGGTAGGACTGCCCTGAAAATCCCATCCTTCTTCTCAGGGAGGCGAAAAAGAATGGGCACAACGCACGGCAAGACGGTTCAGGACGTGATGCACCAGGGGGCGCAGTGCATCGGCGAGAACGACAGCCTGCGCATGGCGTCGCAGATGATGCGTGATCTGGGAGTCGGCGCACTGCCGATCTGCGGTGAGGACGACCGGCTCAAGGGCATCATCACCGACAGGGACATCGTGATCAAGTGCTGTGCCGAGGGCAAGGACCTCGACCGGACCACGGCGAGCGAGCTCGCCCACGGGCTGGTCTGGGTCGACGCCCACAGCAGCGTCGAAGAGGCGCTGGCGAAGATGGAGAAGCACCAGATCAAGCGCCTGCCCGTGATCGACAACCACCGGATCGTCGGCATGGTCAGCGAGTCGGACCTGGCCAAGGAGCTCCCGGACAACAAGCTCGCGGAGTTCGTCCACCGGGTCTACGCGCCGGCGTGACACCCGGGGTGCACCAGCAGGCTCATCACCGAGTTGGTGCGCCCGCCAACCCCCCCACCCGGGTGTGCGGGCCGGCGCCAAGCGTGGCCGGCGCAGGCTTCCAGCCCGCTCGCACCCCTAGTGAGGGGTCTTCCCGAGGAGCTCGTGCGCCTTGGCGGCGTGCTCCGACTCGACGAGGACCTCGTACTTGTCGGCGACCAGGCCGGCCTCCGAAACGAAGTCCCGGTGCCCGCCCTGCACCGCGTGCGCGATCAGACCGAAGATCGCTCCAGCGATAGCACCCCATAGCAGCGCCCAGAGCATCACGCCCATCAGGGGCAGGGCCGCTCTCGTGAAGAGCCCAAGGAACAGGCCGATGAGCAGGCCGAACCAGGCTCCGCTCAGCGCGCCCCAGCCGACCGCGCGCAGGTACGTCATGCGCGCGACGACCTGCTCGATCGAGCGCAGCCCGACGCCTACGATGAGCGTTCCCTTGACGGGGAACCCGTGGTCGGACAGGAAGTCGACGGTCTTCTGCGCCTCCTGGTAGCTGCGGTAGGTCGCGATCGGTTCCTTGTTGGTCGTGATGAGAGTCGATGACACCATGTGGGACACGGCTCCTCCTCCCCTCCCCATGCGGAGACATGCGGAGACGTCCTGTGCCTACAGTTCCGACCCTGCTCCTGGCCCCTCCCGGCCACATCCCCCAGACGTGTAGTCAGTCTCGTCTGCCGTCATTCGCCCGGCCGGGGTCGACGCGTCCCTGTGCCACCGCGAGGCGGGCGAGCTCGACGCGGGAGTTGATGCTCAGCTTCCGGTAGACCTGCCGCAGATGGAACGTGACCGTGTGCACGCTGATGAACATCTGCTCGGCGATCTGCCTGTTGGTCCACCCGTCCACGACCAGCAGGGAAACGGTGTACTCGGTCTCGGTGAGGCTGTCCCAGCCGGACGCCGGCCGTTTGGCGGAGTTCCAGTGCCGGTGGCGTACGCCCATACCGCGCAACCGCTGCCGGATGCGGGCCGCGTCCCTGACGGCTCCCGTCTCGGCGTACGCCGCCAGAGCGCGGTCCAGGCTCATGGTCGCCTTTTCGCGCTGCCCGGCCGCCTCGAGCGCCACGCCGAGATCCTCCTCGGCGGAGCCCCGCGCCCATACGTCCACGGCCTGTCCGGCGGCGCGGGCGAGAGCGTCGCGGTCGCCGGCGAGCAGGCCCCAGGCGTGCGCCGCGGACGCGGCCAGCGCGGGGAGCTCCGTGTTGGCCCGGCTGAGGGTGTCCGCCGCGGCGGCGACGGACTCGGCCGCCGCCCGGTCCTCGGCGCCGAGCGCGGCCCTGACCAGCCACGGGCCCGCCGTGGGCTCCATGGCGAGCGCCAGCGGCCAGGAGAGGCCGGCGAGCAGGGACATCGCGCTGCGCGGGCCGTCACGTGCCTCCGTGATCTGCGCGGCCAGCAGGGTGTGCCGGGTACGTGACTCCAGCGAGCCCTCGGGTGGGTCCGCGACATGTCGTGTCGCCTCGCGCAGGTCGCCACGCCGGAGTGCGACGGCGGCGAGCACGGCGCCGGCGGCCGCGGCGGACAGGGGCGTGTCGAGTGCGCCGGCGAGGTCCAGGGCGCGCTCCGCCTCATCGGTCGCACCGTCGAGCCGGCCCGCCGCCAGCTCGGCGCGGGCCTCCAGCGCCGCGGCGTCCGCGGCCCACGCCAGGTGGCCGCCGGCGTACATGTCCTTGCGCACCTGCCGGAGCAGTGTCCTGGCCTCGTCGAGCCGGTACACGTCCGTGAGCAGGGCGGCGGTGGCGAGGCACACCTCATAACGACGCTGCTCGGTCCGGTCCGCGCCGACCGGTGCCTCCTCGGCCGGCCGGTGGGCGTCCTCGGCCAGACGGCGGGCGTCGTCCGCCAGGCGGCGGGCGTCCTCGGCCAGGCGACGGGCGTCCTCGGTCAGGCGGCGGGCCTCCTCGGCCAGTGCCAGCGCGGTCTCGAACCGCCCTTCCTCCCGTTCGGCCGTGGCGCGGGCGATCAGCGCGGCGGCCGTGGCCGCGGGACCGTGCCGGGACCGTTCCTCCAGGACCTCGTTCGCGTACGCCGCCGCGACGCCGCCGCTTCGCCGGCGCGTGACCGCGTACAGCCGCACGAGGATCACCCGGTCGCGGACGTGCTCGGGCAGGCCGGGAACGGCCAGCACCGTCTCGGCCTCCCTGACGGCCTCCTCGCCCCGGCCGGTCAGGTACATGATCTCGGACAGGAGGGACCGCAGCTCGGCCATGACCGGCACGGACCCGTGATGGGCGAGGCGCCTCCTGACCATGCGCTCGGCCTCCCGCAGCCGCCCGTCGGCGATCGCGGCGTCCATGGCGGCGACGGCGGGCGCCGCCGCGGTGACGGCGTCCTCGAGCACGCCGAACTGCTCCAGCACCGCCTCCCGGACGGGGGGCGGGACCCAGGTGGCGACGACGTCCCTGACCAGCTCATGACGGAAGGCGAGGCCGTGCGCGGTCACGACCAGGACGCCCGCCGCCGTGGACTCCTCCATCGCCGGGAGCAGCGCGGCGGGCGTGGTGCCCAGCAACGACGTGGCGTGTTCGAGCGACAACGATCCGCCGAGCACCGCGACCGTCTCCACCAGGCTCCTGGCCTCCGCACCCAGGGGATCGACCCAGTTCCGCACCACCGTCCGCAGCTGGGCGGGCAGGCGCCCGCCCGGCGCCGCCGCTCGGAGCAGGCCTTCGTCGCGGAGGCCGGCGAGCAGCTCAGTGATCAGCAGCGGATTGCCGCCGGCGGCCGCCACGAGCGCTTGCGTCGCCGCGTCGGGCCGTTCGCCCAGCGTGTCCGTGGCCAGCTCCGTGACGGCGTCCGGCGAGAGCGGGGCAAGCGTCGTCCGCCTGGCCCCATGCCGTTCCAGCAAGTTGAACAGGGCGGCGGCCGGACAGTCCCGCACGGCTGTCGACCGGCTCAGCAACCAGCCGACGGGCCGGTCGGCGAGCAACTCGTGCAGGGTGCGGAGGATCTTCAGCGTCACCGGATCCGCGCGGTGCAGGTCGTCGAGCACGGCCAGCAAGGGAGCCCTGGCGTCGAAGGCCGCCTTCAGCCGGTCCAGCAACCGCGTTCCCGATCCCACGGGGACGGCGTCCTCCGGTTCGGCGCCCAGGTCGAGCGCCTCCAGCAACACGCCGCACGGAACGAGCTCCCCCAGCTCCGCCACGCCGCCCCGGACGACGTCGATGCCGCGTGCGGAGGCCTCGGCGGCGGCCTCGGCGAGCAGCCGGCTCCGCCCCGCGCCCGGTTCGCCGTCGACCAGGAGGGTCCCGCCACGCCGTCGCAGCACCCGCAGCAGGCCGACGACGTGGCGCCACTCCCGTTCACGTCCCCGCATGTCGCTGCCTCCGATGAAGCGCTTTCCTGCTCCGGGACGGGCGAATCTCATGCCTGTCAAGATCTTTCGCGCACCACGTGCCGGGGACGAGGCCTCGGCACGGCCGGAACGGGCCCGCGGCCTCCCCTACGACGGCCGGCGCGCTACCTCTTCCACACCGGGATCCTGGCCGTGGCGATCAATCTGGCCGCCGGTCCGGGCGAGCGGCGACGCGGTCCCGTTGGAAGGTGGCGTACAACCACCACAACGACGGGAGCAGCAACAACGCGCCCACGGCCAGCGAGCCCAGGCTGGCCGCCAGGACCGTGTCGGTGGCCGCCGCGTCGGCGAGCGAGACGCCGGGCAGCAGGGACGGGTACTGGCCGACGCCCCACCCCCACAACAGGCCCGTCACGGCGAGCGCGGCGGTGACGCGTACGGCGAGGTAGGCGCGCCGCCACAGCAGCACCAGCGAGGCCAGGCCGGCCACGACGGACAACAGCAGCAAGGGCAGGGCGCGGCCGGAGGTGATCTCCGCGAACAGGGCGGGCGCGTCGGCGCGGAGCACGAGCAGGCCCACAGCCGACAGCACTCCGACGACCGCGCCGCAGCCCAGGGCACGCCGCCGGAAGGCGTCCACGAGGTCGGCGGCGCCGGCGCGCTCGGCGTCGCGGGTCAGGTAGACGGCGGCCAGATACGCGGCGGTGCCCACGGCGAGCGCGCCCGCCGCCAGCGACGTGGGATTGACCCAGCTGCCGACGAGGTCGCCCTTGGCGATGCCCGGCGGCACCCTGCCCGAGGCGATCGCCCCGGCCACCGTGCCGAGGAAGAACGGCGTGACGACGGAGGAGAAGGCGAAGGTGGCGCCGAACAGCCGCTGCTGCCACAACTCGGTGGAGACCTTGCGGAAGGCGAACGCGGCGCCCCGCCCGATGATGCCCAGCGCCGCCAGCGTGAGCGGGATGTAGAGGGTGGAGGCGACCGCGGCGAACACCGGCGGAATGCCGGTCCACATCAGCACGATGACGAAGATCAGCCAGACGTGGTTGGCCTCCCAGACGGGGCCGATGGAGTGCTCGACCAGCGCCCGCTGCCGCCGCCCCGTCACCGCTCCGCCGGCCAGCAGGTCCCAGATCCCGCCGCCGAAGTCCGCGCCGGCGAACAGCACGTACGCGGTCAGCCCGACCCACAGGACGGCCAGCATGATCTCCGGCAGCGGCATGCGTCACACGACCTTGTAGTCGGTGACGTCACGCTCCTGCGGCGCGATCGGCACGGGGACGTCGCGGGCCAGCCGGCGCAGCACGTAGACGGTGGCCACGGTGAGCGCCACGTAGACCGCGGTCACCAGGACGAACCCGTACACCAGGCCGGGCGCCGGGTTGACCGCCTCCGACGTCCGCTGCACGCCGTACACGATCCACGGCTGCCGGCCCACCTCGGTGACGATCCAGCCGGCCTCCAGCGCCGCCACCGCGGCCACGCCCGAACACGCCGTCGCGCGCAGGAACCAGGGCGAGCTCGGCAGATCACGCCGTCGTTTCCAGGACAGCGCCAGCCAGACCGCCAGGACCAGCAGGGCGAAGCCCAGCCCCACCATGATCTGGAACGCCCAGTGCACGACGTTGACCGGCGGCCGGTCGGCGGGCGGGACCTCGTTCAGCCCGCGGATCTCGGCATGCGGATCCCAGTGGGCCAGGAGCGACAGCGCGTTGGGGATCTCCAGCGCGTACCGCAACTCGCCGTCGATCTCGATGCCGCCCAGGTGGAGCGGGACCCCTCGGGCGGTCTCGAACACGCCCTCCATGGCGGCGAGCTTGACCGGCTGATTGTTCGCGACGGCGTGCGCGGCCCAGTCGCCCACGCCGATCTGCACCGGAGTGACGATCGCCGCGACGGTCAGCGGGAGTAGCAGGCCGAGCCGGTGGTAGCGGTCGCGCCGGCCGCGCAGCATGGCGACGGCGTACACGCTCGCCATGGTGAACCCGGCGACCATGAACGCGGCCAGGATCATGTGGACGGTCAGAGTGGGCGCCGCCGGGTTGAACATGGCCGCCCACGGGTCCACCGTGGCGATGCGGCCGTTCTCGGCCGTGAATCCGACCGGCTGCTGCATCCAGGCGTTGGCGCAGACGACGAAGAACGCGCTGGCCACCCCCGCCAGCACGATCGGGATGCCGGACAGCAAGTGCGCCGTCGGCGGCAGGCGATCCCAGGCGTACAGGTAGATGCCGAGGAAGATGGCCTCGATGAAGAACGCGATGCCCTCCAGCGAGAACGGCAGCCCGATGATCTCGCCGTAGGTCCCCATCAGTCCAGGCCAGAGCAGTCCCATCTCGAACGACAGGATCGTCCCCGACACCGCGCCGACCGCGAACAACACGCCCAGCGCCCGGGCCCACCGGCGGGCCAGCAGCCGGTAGTGGACGTCGCCGGTGCGGTGGCCGCGCCACTCGGCGAGCAGCGTGATGGCCGGCATGCCGACGCCCAGGCAGGCGACGACGATGTGCCAGCCGAGCGACAGGGCCATCTGCATCCTGGCCGCGCCGAGATCGGCGATGCCGTCCACCGTCAGAGTGATCATCCCCGTTCCCCCATTTCCGACGGTAACCGAATGGCAGGTGGAATACATCAATCCAAAGGCGGATGTCGGTGCAACGTTGCTTCTCTAATCTGTCTTTCCATGAAAACCCTCGAGTCCAAAGTCGCCGTCATCACCGGCGCGGCGAGCGGCATCGGACGCGGAATGGCCGAGGCGTTCGCCACCGCGGGAATGCGCGTGGTGCTGAGCGACGTGGAGGAGACGGCACTACGCTCCACGGCGGCCGAGTTGCGCGAGGGAGGCGCGGACGTGCACGCCGTGCCGGCCGACGTGTCGCAGGCGGCGGACGTCGCCGCGCTCGCCGACTCCACGCTCGGCAAATACGGCGCCGTCCACGTGTTGTGCAACAACGCCGGCGTCCACACCGGCAGCAGGCCGAGCTGGGAGAGCACGCTCGACGACTGGGCGTGGATCCTCGGTGTGAACCTGATGGGCGTCGTGCACGGGATCAACACGTTCCTGCCCGTGATGATCGAGCAGGACGAGGACGCGCACATCGTCAACACAGCGTCAATTGCCGGCCTGCTGACGGGCGGCTCGTTGTACGGGGTGACAAAGTCGGCCGTCATCGCATTGTCAGAAACCGTTCATCTGGAAGTCATCTGTGGCGGTTTCAAACCGCGCATATCGGTCCTGTGTCCCGGCGTGGTCAACACGAACATCTTCAATTCCCAGCGCAACCGGCCGGCCCGATTTCCTGATGCCGGCCCGTTTCCGAGCGGCTGGTCCGTCGACGCCGCCCGGCAGGGGTTCGCACTCGGCCTCAGCCCGCGAGTCGTCGGCGAGGAGGTGGTGCAGGCGATTCGCGAGGAACGGTTCTACATCCTGACGCACCCCGAGCACGCCGGGCACATCGAGCACCGGATGACGCAGATCCTCCACGGCGAGAACCCGACAATTCCCCCGTTTCCGGACAGCTGATCGACAGGCTGGACAATCCTTTGCCCGGCATGATCACAATGTGAGGTTGTTCGTTCCTTCACCGCCCGGAGGGCGTACGTGATCAAACGAGGTATTGCGGGGCTTTCGGCCCTCATTGTCCTATTCGTCGGCATTCCCGGCGCGGCGGCGGACGGCACGTCCGCCCTCCCCACACACCCCGGGCCCGTCTACGCGACGGTCACCGACAAGAGCGGCAAACTCTCCCTCCAGACATTCGGACGTCCGGACGGGAAAGACATGGTGTTCCGGATCTCCGGCTCGGTGTACGCGAACATCGAGGGCAACAGCCTGGACCCGGCGATGCGGCACGGCCAGAAACTCTTCAACATCGAGGGCTACAACATCCGGCGGCTCTACCGGGTCCCCGACACGAACCAGCTCTACCAGCTCTCCCGGGAGATCGTCTTCTACACCGACCCCGCGGACCCGCAGCGCATCCTGCGCGAGTGGAAGAACCCGATCGACGGCAAGACCTACCCGGTCGTCCCCATCAACAACGACGCGGTGAACTTCGGCCCGTTCACCATCACCTCCTCCTACGTGGGCCCGCCGCTGCAGGACCTGCACGACGAGACCGTGTGGACCAGCGACATCCCCGTGCGCACGAACTTCGGCACCACGCTCGGCGAGGGATTCGGCCTGACCGGAGGCGTGTACGCCGCGCAGGAGATGTTCGACTTCTCCGTCGACGACAACGAGGTCGCGGCGCGCACCGGCTCCGGCGTCCCGGCCAGCGCGATGAAGACGAAGATCAGCTGGGCGCGGACCAGCCCGTGGACGCCGTTCATGTGCCTGGCCGAGAGCGACGTGCGCGGCCAGCTCACCTACCACGCCCGCAGCTGGTCGTTGAGCTCCTACGCCGCCATCGAGCCGTGGCTGCGAGCCGAGGTCGAAGCCAATCACCCGCTGTACACAGCCGCTCCCACCGCTCCTGGCCCGAGCGAGAACTCCTGGACGTCCTTCTACAACAAGCAGCTCGGCAAGGGCGCCACCACCTGGGCAGGCTGGTGCGCCGCCAACGGCCGCCCATGAACGTCCGCAACCCGGTCACCGGCCGGATCGAGCGGCCGCTCGATCCGGTCCGGCCCGAGCGGCTCGCCGGCGTCGCGGCGGAGCTGCGCGCCATGGCCCCCGCCTGGCGGGACGCCGACCGCGGCGCGCTGCTGTCGCGGTTCGGCGCCGCGCTCGCCGACGACGACACTCTGCTCGCCGCGCTGGTGGCCGACACGGGCAGAGTCGCGGAGTCGCTGCTGGAGCGGCAGATCGTGGCCGGTCTGATCGACCGGTGGGTACGCCAGGCGCCCGTGCTGCTGGCGCCGCCCGCCGAGTTCCCCGCCTCGTTGCCCGGCGTGCACGTCGGCGGGGACGCGGTGCCGTACGAGCTGGTCGGGGCGATCACCCCGTGGAACTTCCCGCTGCTGCTCGGCCTCATAGACGCCGTGCCGGCGCTGGCCGCCGGCTGCGCGGTGGTGGTCAAGCCGAGCGAGGTGACGCCCAGGTTCATCGAGCCGCTCATGCGGCTGGTGCCCGACGGGTTGCCGCTGCGGGTCGTCGAGGGCGACGGCGCGACGGGGGCGGCGCTGGTGGACCTGGTGGACGCCGTGGTGTTCACCGGCAGCGTGCCGACCGGGCGGCTGGTGGCGCAGGCCGCCGCCCGCGCTTTCGTGCCCGCGTACCTGGAGCTCGGTGGCAAGGACCCGGCGATCGTGCTGGCCGGCGCCGACCTCGACCGGGCGAGCTCGGCAATCCTGTGGGGCGGCACCGCCAACGCCGGGCAGGCCTGTCAGTCCATCGAGCGGGTCTACGTGGCCCGCGAGGTGCACGACGAGTTCCTGGCGCTGCTCGCCGGCAAGGCCGCCCAGGTCGGCCTGACCTGCGAGGGCGGGCCCATCGGGCCGATCATCGCACCGGAGCAACCCGACCTGATCGCCGCGCACCTGGCCGACGCCGTGGGCAAGGGCGCGGTCGTGCACACGGGCGGGGTGATCGAGCGGCACGGCGGCGGCCACTGGTGCCGCCCGACCGTGTTGTCCGGGGTCGACCACACGATGCTGGTGATGACGGAGGAGACGTTCGGCCCGCTGTTGCCGGTCATGGCCGTGGACGGCGTGGACGAGGCGGTCGCGGCGGCCAACGACTCGGTGTACGGGCTGTCGGCGGCGGTCTTCGCCGCCACGGAGGAGGCGGCCAGGGCCGTGGCGGCCCGGCTGCACGCCGGGGCGGTGAGCGTCAACGACGCCTCGCTGACCGCGCTCGTGCACGAGGGCGAGAAACACTCCTTCCGGCTGTCCGGACTCGGCGGCTCCCGCATGGGCACCGCCTCCATCAACCGCTTCCTCCGCCGCCGGGCCTTCCTGGTCAACCGATCCGACGCCGCCGACCCGTGGTGGCACGCGACGAAGGAGTAACCGGATGGGACTGCGCGCCGGCATGCCGCTGCTGGCCCGGCACGAGGGCGAGTGGGAGGGCGAGTACCTCCACCTCGGCCGCGACGGGACCCTGCTCGACCGGCACCGCGTCCGGATGACCTGCCGCATCGTCGGCGACGACGCCTACCACCAGGTCAACCGCTACACCTGGGACGACGGGCGCACCGAGGTGCACGAGTTTCCCGGCGCGTACCTCGGCGGCGGGCGGTGCGGCTTCGACACCGACCGGCTCAAGGGCGTGTTCTGGGAGGTGGACGACAGCACGATCTACCTCACCTGGGAGTACAAGGGGCAGCCGCTGCGGCTGTTCGAGATGATCGTGCTGAGTGCGGACGGCAAGTCGCGCAGCCGGGTCTGGCAGTGGCTGGAGGACGGCGTGTGCGTGCGGCGCACCCTGATCGACGAGAGGCGCGTGGCATGACCGCCTATACCGCGCTGGCGCTGCAGGTGCGGACCCGGTCCATCAACGGGGCCGCCGATCCACGGGCCGAGATCCGCGCCGCGATCGAGCGGATCGGCGCGCAGGTCGGCGGCTCGAAGGCATGGCTGGGGCCCGGCCTGCGGCTGGTGGTGCTCCCCGAGTACGTGCTGACCGGCTTCCCGATGCGGGAGAGCTTCGCCGAGTGGCGGGAGCAGGCCGCGCTCGATCCCGACGGCCCGGAGTACCGGGCACTCGCCGGGATCGCCGTCGCGCACGACGTGTTCCTGTGCGTGAACGCCTACGAGCGTGACGAGCACTTCCCCGAGTTGTACTTCCAGGCGTCGGTGATCCTCTCCCCCGCCGGGAAGACGGTGTTGCGGTACCGCAGGCTGCACTCGATGTTCACGCCGACCCCGTACGACGTGTGGGGCGACTACGTGGAGATCTACGGCATGGACGGCGTGCTGCCGGTGGCCCGCACCGAGATCGGCAACCTGGCGGTGCTGGCCTCGGAGGAGATCCTGATGCCAGAGCTGGCCCGCGCGCTGGCGCTGCGCGGCGCGGAGGTGTTCTGCCACCCCACGTCCGAGGCGTCGTCCCCGGCGCTGACGCCCAAGGCGATCGCCCGCCGGGCCAGAGCGGTGGAGAACCTGGCCTACGTGGTGTCGGCCAACACCGGCGGCCTGTCCGGCATCGCCATCCCCGGCGACTCCACCAACGGCGGCTCGGAGCTGATCGACCACGAGGGCCGGGCGCTCGCGCAGGCCGGCGCGGGCGAGTCGCTGGTGGCCGCGGCGGAGCTCGACCTCACCGTCCTGCGCCGGGCGCGGCGGCGGCCCGGCATGGCCAACCTGCCGAGCCGCGTGAAGACCGCGTTGTGGGCCGAGGAGTACGCCAGGCACGACGGCGAGCCGCCCGGCGGGCTGGCGGGCGGCGCCCGGGATCGCGCCTGGTTCCGCACCCGGCAGGCCGAGACGATCGAGCGGTTGTACGGCTAGCCGCGGGCGCCGCGGTGCCAGGACAACAGCAGCCGCTCGACTCCCAGGAACGCGGTGTTGAGCGCGATGCCGAGCAGCCCGAGCAGCACGATCACGGCCCACAAGGCGGGGATGTCGAACTGGCTCTGTGCTTCCAGCATGCGGTGACCAATGCCCTCGCTGCTGCCGACCAGCTCCGAGATGACCATCATGATGAGCGCCAGGGACACGCTCAGCCGCAGCCCGGCGAAGATCTTCGGGGAGGCGGCGGGCAGGATGATCCGGGTCAGCCGGTGCCAGGCGCTCAGCCGGTAGACGGCGCCGGTCTCGATGTACTGGCGGTCGACGTGGCGGGCGCCGTCCATGGAGTTGATCAGCACCGGCCAGATGACGCCGTACACGATCGCGGCCAGCTCCATCGGGGTGCCGATCTTGAACAGCAGCAGGAAGACCGGCACCAATGTCGCGGGCGGCACCGACCTGCCGAAGTGCACCAGCGGCTCCACCAGCGCCGACAGCAGGTACGAGCGGCCGAGCGCGACCCCGGCCAGCACGCCGGCCGCGCACGCCACGCCCCAGCCGGTGAACAACCTGGCCAGGCTCGGCAGCAGGTCGGCGATGGCCTCGTCGGTCAGGAACGCCCGCCAGATCGGCCCCGAGAACCACATCTCGTGCAACCTGACCACGATCCGCGACGGCGGCGGGAAGTAGGCGGCCTGCGCCGACCGGGCGGCCAGCTCCCAGGCGAGGACGGCCACGGGTAGCAGCCAATAACGCGGCCAATAACGCGGCCAGAGCGGCTGCCGGTTCATGCGGCGTCCCCCGTACGGGCCTGGTGCCAGCGGAAGACGCGCCGCTCGGCCGCGGTGAACAGCACGTTGGCGGCCAGCCCGATGAGCCCGGCCCACACGACCACCGCGAACACCCGGTCGGCCCGGTTCGCGCTGCCCGCCAGCGACTGGAACGCGCCCATCCCGCCCCCGCCCGGGGCCAGCAGCTCCACGCTCACGGCCACGATCAGGGTGACGGACACGGCGATGCGTACGCCGGTGGCGATGAACGGCGCCGCGCTCGGCAGGCTCACCCGCAGCACCACCGCCAGCGGGCCGAAGCCGAAGCTCCGCAGCGTGTCCTTGGCCAGCGGGTCGACGTCGCTCAGGCCGTACATCGTGTTGATCAGCAGCGGCCACGAGCACGTGTAGACGACCAGCGCGGTCTTGGCGTCGTGGCTGTCCGGGAAGACGAACACCGCCAGCGGGATCAGCGACACCGACGGGATCGGCCGCAGGAACTCCACCAGCGGCCGCGTCGAGCGCTCCAGGAACGGCACCGTGCCGAGCAGCAGCCCGGCGGGCACGGCCACCGCGATCGCGATCGCCAGCCCGCTCAGGCAGGCCGCCAGCGTGGCCAGCACGTCAGCGCGGAACTGCTCCTCCATCGGCAGCAACGCCGCCGCCGCCAGCACTTCCGACATGTACGGCATCACGTCGGGAACGAGCCCGGCCCGTCCCACCAGCTCGGCGATCGCGAGGAACCCCACGACCCCGGCGGCACCCAGGAGCCCCCGCTCCAGGCGCCCGCCGGTCATCCGCTCATCGGCGCGAACAGCTGCGCCGTGTCCACCTTCGCCTTGAGGTAGCCATAGCCGTGCAGCAGGTCGGCCAGCTTCTGCACGGTGGCCTTGTCGGCCTCCATCGAGAACGTGCCGAGCGTCATGGCCGCCGCCGCGTCCGCCGGGATCTGCGTGTACGTCGGCACGACCTCGTCGATCGCCTTGCGGTCGGAGCCGGCGATCTGCTGGGCCTTGGCCAGCGCGCGGTGCAGGGCGGCCGCCGTCTTCGGGTTCTTGGCCAGCCAGTCCTCGCTGACGCCCCACCCGTCGATCGGCACGCCGGCCGTGACGCCGCTGGTGGTGTCGATGATCTGGGTGGCGCCACCCTTCTTGGCAGCGGTCAGGAAGGGCTCCACCAGCCAGGCCGCGTCCACCTTGCCGGAGGACAGCGCGCTGATCTGGTCGGCGAACGGCACGGGAACGTACTTGGCGTCCTCCGGCTTGAGCCCGGCCTCCTGCAGGTGGGCGTTGGTCAGCGTCTGCCCGAGCGCCTTCAGCACGTTGACCGCGATCGTCTTGCCCTTGAGGTCGGCCGGCGACTTGATCGGCGAACCCTTGGCCACCACGACGCCGGCCACGTTCGGGGCGGCCTCCTGGCTGTGCTGGAAGAGCTTCAGTTTGGCCGCGCCCGAGTCGTTGATCGCCATCAGCGACACGTAGCTCGTCAGGAAGGCGTCCATGCTGCCGTTGAGGATCTTCGGCATGACCGCCTGCGGCGCCTGGATGATCTCCGTCTTGACGGTCAGCCCCTCTTCCTTGAAGAAACCGCGCTTCTCGGCGATGAACAGCGGCGCCGACGACGGCACCGGCACCACGCCGATCAGAAGCTGCGTCTTCTCCAATCCACCCGAGGACGCCGTCCCGCCCGTGTCGGTCCCGCCCCCTCCTCCGCACGCGCTCACTGTCAGCGCGATCGCCATACCCGCGACGACGATCCTGGCCAGCTTCATGCCACTGCCTTTCTGGGTCCTGTCATCAGGTGGAGCACGCCTCGCGGCTACCGGCCGGGACCGGCGGCAACCATCGACGCTACGTCGACCTCGGTCTTGAGGTAGCCGAACTGGAACATCAGGTCGGCGACTCGCTGGATGCGGGTGGGGTTGAGCGACGTGGGGAAGGTCCCCATCGCCATGGTCATCGCCGCTTCCTTGGGCGTCTGTGTGTAGCTGGCGACGGTCTCGGCCAGGAGGACACGGTCGGTCGCGGCCAGCGTCTGCCCCTTGGCCAGCGCCCGCTGGAAGGCGGCCGCGGTCTTGGGATATTTCCGCACCCAGTCCTCCGTCGCGGCCCACCCGTCGATCGGCAGCTTGTCAGTCGGTCCCGTGTTGGTGTCCAGCAGCAGCCGCACACCGGCGTTCTGGGCGCTGGACAGGAACGGCTCCACCATCCACGCCGCGTCCACCTGCTTCTTCTTGAGCGCCACCAACTGGTTGTGGAAGTCCACGACGACGAACTTCACCTGCTCCGGCGTCACCCCATAGGGCTTCAGATGCGCGCTCACGGACATCGTGCCGAGGTTGTTGAGCGAATTGACGGCGATCGTCTTGTCCTTGAGATCCTGGGCCTTCTGTAACTCCGAATCCTGCGGCACCACGACGCCGGCGATGCCGGGCGAGGCCTGCAGAGCATCGTAGAGGATCTTCAGTTTGGCCGTGCCACTGCCTTGAACGTTGATGAGCGAGACGTAGCTGCCCTTGAAGACGTCGATGCTGCCGTTGAGGATCCTGGGCATCACCGCCTGCGGCGCCTGGATCGTCTCCATCTTGACGGTCAGGCCCTCTTCCTTGAAGAAGCCCTTGCGGTCGGCGATGAACACCCCCGCGGAGGACGGCGTGGGGCTGATGCCGATGAGCAGCGAAGTCTTTTCCAGACCGCTGGACGGGGCCGGTCCGACAGCCACGCCGGTGCACGCCGCCGTCACGAGGATCGTGCCGAGCACCGCCAGCCACGCCCGGAAAGCGGGCCCCGATTCCATGAGTTCTCCCTTGGCGCGTCAAGCGTCGAAAGGCCGGGCGGTGATCTTACAGCAGCGAGTGCGACGAATGCCATGAAATGATCCTGACGAACGGCTCAGTCAATCGTCACCCCTTGTCCCCACATGTCCGAAATATGAGTCAGTCTGACATTTCTAAAATGTCAGATGTCTTGTAAGTCTGCGAGACTAGTCCATCCCGCACCGGTATGCTCAAATTGCTCTTCGTACACAAGGGCGAGCAGAGGCCGCCTCCCGTACCAAGATGTGTTTTCGGTGAGAGGGATCCAGCGGGGTGAATCAGGCGACTGTGGACATTCGTCCTCCCGGCCCTCCATTGGCCTCCAAATCAGTGCATAACCGGACGAAGAACCCACGTGGTCGCCGATTCCGGCTCCGCGATTTGAAGGTGCGTTCGCGGCTGATCGCGCTGATTCTCATCCCGACCGTGCTGGGGGTTCTGGTCGGGGCGCAGCAGGTCATCGCCTCGTGGAACGCGGCCGGCCAGTACCAGCGCATTCTGGACAAGGCCGAGCTCAGCGCCTCGGTCACCGAGGTCGCCCATCAGCTGGCGCTCGAGCGGGACCTGGCGATGCTCTACATCGCCGCCGGCCGCACGCCGGAGCGGGAGGAGCCGCTGCGCGAGCAGTTCGTCGTCGTCGACCAGGCCACCGCGGACATGCGGGCGAAAGCCGCCGCGATCACCACCGACCATGGGGAGAGTGCCTGGACGCTCGGCCGCCAGATCCTCACCCGCCTGCCCGAGATCGGCGCGGCCCGCACCACGGTGCTCAAGACCGAGGTGCTCGCCCTGCCCACGCTGTCGCGGTACGCCCAGATCATCGTCGCCTTCCAGCAGTTCCACGACGAGATCGCCCAGGGCGGCGAGGACGAGACGCTGGCCGCCGCCGTGCGGGCGCTGTCCGCGCTGGCCAAGGCGCACGAGGCCGCCTCGCAGCAGCGTGGCGTGCTCGCGGCGGTGGCCTCGGCCGGCCGGTTCCAGAGCGGCGAGCTCGACCGGTTCATGGCCGCCCGGGCCCAGCAGGAGAGCGAGCTGGAGGTCTTCCGGTCGGTGGCCACGCTGGAGGAGCGGCAGGCGTACGACGACACCGTCACCGGCACGCTGGTCGATCGGGCCGAGGTGATCCGGCTGCGTGCCCTCGCGCTGGCCGGCGAGAGCGGCCCCATCGACATCGCCCCGGAGAGCGGCGAGGACGCCGACTTCTGGTTCGCGGCGATCAGCGGCACCGTCGACGGCATGTGGGCGGTGCAGAAGCGGATCGGCGCCTCGATCATCGTGCAGGGCCGGACGCTCGAGGACGCCGCGCGCCGCGACGCCGTCGTGGCCGCCACCTACATCCTCTTGTTGCTGCTGCTCGTCTTGCTGATCACCACCATGGTGGCCCAGTCCCTGGTCAGCCCGCTCCGCAGGCTGCGCCGGGAGGCCCTGGACGTCGCCGGCTCCCGGCTGCCCAGGACCGTGCGCCGGCTGCGCGAGACCGGCGATGAATCGACTCTTACCGTCGCGCCCATCGACGTGGACTCCTACGACGAGATCGGCGAGGTCGCCAGGGCCTTCGACGAGGTGCACCGCGAGGCCATCCGGCTGGCCGGCGAGGAGTCCCGGCTGCGCGCGAACATCAACGCCATGTTCGTCAACCTGTCCAGGCGCAGCCAAACGCTCGTCCAGCGGCAGATCAAGCTCATCGACGGGCTCGAGCAGGGCGAGCAGGACGATCGGCGGCTGGCCGACTTCTTCGCGCTCGACCACCTGGCCACGCGCATGCGGCGCAACAACGAGAGCCTGCTCATCCTGGCCGGCCAGGAGCCGCCCCGGCGCTGGAACCATCCGGTCGGCCTGGCCGACATCGTCCGCGCCGCCTTGTCCGAAGTGGAAGGCTATCAGCGCGTCGCCGTCGAGATCACCGTGAACGGCGCGGTCGCCGGGCCGGCGGTCAGCGACACCATCCATCTGCTGGCCGAGCTGATCGAGAACGCGCTCTCCTTCTCGCCGCGTGACACCCGCGTGCTGGTCTCCACCGGCACGATCGACGGCGGCATCATGGTGTCCGTCACCGACACCGGCATCGGCATGACCCAGAACGAGCTGGCGCACGCCAACGAGCGGCTGGCCCACGTGCCCGAGGTGGACGTGTCGGCCTCGCGCCGCATGGGGCTGTACGTGGTCGCCCGGCTGGCCTACCGCCACGGCATCCGCGTGCAACTGCGCTCCCACGAGACGGGCGGCCTGATCGCCATGGTGCTCCTGCCCGACGCGCTGCTCCACGCCACCTCCCCCGCGTATCCCACGATCCCGACACCGCCGCCGTCCGGCCCCTGGGGTGCGGCCTCCCGTCCCAACCGGTCCACCACCGACTGGCCGTCCTTCGCCCTGTCTCTTATTCACATCTCCGAGCCCACGAGACCCTAAGACGAC
>NZ_VCKY01000121.1 GCF_005889735.1 Nonomuraea turkmeniaca | reverse complement strand
GGCGTGGAAGTGGGCGGGGGCGTGGAAACCGACACGAACGTCGTACGGCCGCCGCAGGTGCATGACGACTGCCCCGACGCCAAAGTCTGATCAGCCGACCTGCTCGAAGGGCGTCGGCGTCCGGCCCGTCCAGCGGTACAGCTGGGCGGTGCCGGTCTGCTTGGTGACGCCGTCCTCCGTGACGGTCCCGGCCTTGGAGACGTAGTAACGGCCGCCACCCAGCGAGATCAGGCCGTACTCGCCGGTGAACTCCCAGCCACGCACACCGGACGCGTCATGCTGCAGGCCGCCCGGCGCCAAGGTGAGCAGGTTGCCCTGCTCCGGCCGCGGCTGTCCGACGATGTCGCCCGTCCTGGGCCGCTCGCGGCCGTCGACCATGAAGAACGAGTAATTCGGGAACTGGGGCTTCTTGCCCTTGTAGACGGCCATCATCCAGTTGCCGGTGTGCTCGTCGTACTCGAGGTTCTGCACGCCGTAGGTGGTGTTGCCGGTGTAGGCGAAGTACTTGCCGTCCGGGCGCTCGGGGCCGCTGGTGTGCGGGGCGTTCTCGGTGAGCGGCCGCTCGTACTTCTTCCACTGCTCGATGTCGTACTGGAGCAGGACCTGATGGTCGTTGTCCTGCCGGTCCACGTTCGAGTAGATGCCGTACGCCACCGTCAGCTTCTGCTTGCCGTGCTTCTTGCCGAATTCGGGACCGAACGACACGCCGTCGATGCCGCTGCAGCCGTACCGGTGGTCGGGGGTGTTGGCGATGTTGCCGTCGAACTTGCCGTCGCCGTTCATGTCCGCCACGTAGTCGGCCACGACCTCCTTGAGGTAGACGGTCTTGACGACGTCGCTGGTCTGGGCGTCCATGTTCATGCTGGTGATGCGGTCGACGTCGAAGATCGCTACATAGAACGACTCCTGCGCCTTGTACTCCAGTGAGCCGTACACGCGGCCGTCCTCGGCGTTGAAGTCGAGGTCGCCGAGGTGCCCGGTGAAGCCCGTCACGGAGCCGACCGGGTTGCCCTTGAGGTCGGTCTTGACGAGGAGGTTGGTGAAGGAGAAGTACATGAACCCCTTGCGCAGGTCGATGGCCATTCCCTGGACGTGCCCGGCGGCCCAGGCACCTCCGTAAATCTCTTTCGGCAGGTCATGCGGGGTTGCGGTGGCCGGGGCGGAGAAGAGGCCGAAGGTGGCGGTGGCGGCGAGGGCGAGCGTCAGGACTTTACGCATGGTGCGGTACCCGTCTTCGGTTGTGGATCTTACCGAGACGAGACGGTATCCCGATGTCATGACGTTGTCTGACAAATCGGTAAACCGACAGTGAAGCACGGCCGAACTACGCCCCCCAGGGCCGGGGAGCAGAAAGGCCATCGATGAGCTGCCCAGCCGCCGTGCACGCCCGGAACGCTGGGTAAAGGTCGACGTACTGCCGTCAGGGGCTGCCTGGCGGGTCGAAGGCGACCAGTTCGATCTCGAACCCGTCCGTGTCCTCCAGGTACGCGGCGTAATGCCCCTCGCCGCCGGCATAGGGATGGCGGTCGGGGAACATCAGCGCCCAGCCGTACGCGGGAGCCTGCTCCACCAGGGCGTCGAGCCGGGCGCGGCTCTCCACGTGGAAGGCCAGGTGGTTCAGGCCGGGGCGGCGGCGGTCGTGATGACCGGCCGTCTGGGCGGGCGACTGCTCCAAGACCAGGTACGTCGGCCCCAGCCGCCAGCTCCGGCCGTCCGCCCAGTCCTGGAAGACCGTGTAGCCGAGTGCTTCCAGCAGCCATTGCCAGCTGCCGATCGCCCGTCGCAGGTCCGGGACCCAGATCTCGACGTGGTGCAGCGTTCCGGTGGAGGGCGTGTCGATCACCCTGAGACCTTATGCCTGTCGGCCCATGGGGTTAGTTGCCGTTGCGTCCCGGTAAGCTCACCTGGCGTGAGTTCTTACCGCCCCATCGGCCCGGTCGTCGGCATCGTCGGCGCGGGTCAGCTGGCCAGGATGTCGCAGCCGCCCGCCATCGCGCTCGGCGTCGAGCTGCGGGTGCTGGCGACCGCCCCTGACGAGAGCGCCGCACGGGTGATCGTCGACACGCGCATCGGAGACTACCGCGATCTGGGCGATCTCCGCGATTTCGCCCAGGGCTGCGACGCGATCACGTTCGACCACGAGCACGTTCCGACCGAGCACATCAGAGCTCTGGCGGCGAACGGCCACGCCGTTCACCCGGGGGCCGACGCCCTCGTGCACGCGCAGGACAAGGCGGTCATGCGCGAACGGCTGACCGCGATCGGCGTGCCGTGCCCGGCCTGGGCGCGGGTGTCGTCGGCGAAGGACGTCTCGGGCTTCGCCGACGAGCACGGCTGGCCCGTGGTGCTCAAGGCGGTGCGCGGCGGCTACGACGGCCGCGGCGTGTGGGTGTGCGCTGACGCTGCCGAGGCGGCGGAGGCGTTCGCGTCGGGGGCCGAGCTGATGGCCGAGGCGTTCGTGCCGTTCGAGCGGGAGCTGGCGGTGCTGGTGGCCCGCTCGCCGCACGGCCAGGGCGTCAGTTACCCGGTCGTCGAGACCGTGCAGCAGGACGGCATTTGTGTCGAGGTGCTCGCGCCTGCCCCGGGCCTCGACCAGGAGGACGCCGCACAGGCCCAGCGCATCGGGCTGAAGATCGCCCACGAGCTGGGGGTGACCGGGCTGCTGGCGGTGGAGATGTTCCAGACGGCCCGCGGGCTGGTGGTCAACGAGCTGGCCATGCGGCCGCACAACAGCGGCCACTGGACGATCGAGGGTGCGCGGACGTCGCAGTTCGAGCAACATCTGCGAGCTGTGCTGGACCTGCCGCTCGGGTCGCCCACGATGACGGCCCAGGCCGTTGTCATGGCCAACCTGCTGGGCGGCGACGATCCCGACCTGTTCAAGCGCTACGAGCACGTGCTGGCCCACGACCCCGGCATCAAGGTGCACTTCTACGGCAAGCAGGTGCGTCCTGGCCGCAAGATCGGTCACGTGACGGCCCTCGGCTCCAACCTGGACGAAGTCCGCGCCCGCGCCCGCCACGCCGCCGTCTACCTGACCACCGGGGAGTACGCGTGAGAGAGCGAAGCGGACGAACCAATGGACGCCGCAGCGTGAAAATCGGGCATGTCATCGTCACGCCGCCGACGGAGGAGGCGTCGTGATCGGCATCGTGATGGGGAGCGACTCCGACTGGCCGGTGATGAAGGCGGCGGCGGAGGCGGTGGCCGAGTTCGGGGTGCCGTTCGAGGCGGACGTCGTGTCCGCGCACCGCATGCCGGCCGAGATGATCGAATACGGCCGCCAGGCCGCCTCCCGCGGTCTGCAGGTGATCATCGCAGGCGCCGGTGGGGCCGCGCACCTGCCCGGCATGCTGGCGTCGGTGACGCCGCTGCCGGTGATCGGGGTGCCCGTGCCGCTGAAATACCTCGATGGCATGGACTCACTGCTGTCGATCGTCCAGATGCCGGCCGGGGTCCCGGTGGCCACGGTGGCGGTCGGCGGGGCACGTAATGCGGGCCTGCTGGCCGTACGCATTCTCGCTGCCTCCGACGAGGGCCTTCGGGGGCGCATGGAGGAGTTCCAGGAGCGGCTCAAGGAGCAGGCGTACGCCAAGGGCGAGCGCCTGCGTGCCGAGGCCGCCGAGCTCTGACCTGGGCACTGGACCGGCGCGTCGGGGGAGCCCTTTCCGCCGGCGCTCCGGACCGCTAGTGTGCCGCGATGGACGCCGTGATCAGGGCGCACGCCGCCCGTGTCCGGGCCGCCGATCCGCTGGTCGCGGGCCAGGACGAGCTGCGCGGAGCAGGTGACGGATCGCTTGAGGCACGCGACGCCGTCGGCCGCACCTCCGTGGAGCGGATCGACCTCGACAGCATGCGCGCCGCCTGGTCCCCGCTGGTCCTGCATCGGCTCCAGGCCCGCGTCGCCGGCCCCGACCCCGCGGCCGCGCTCGGCGCGCTGCTGGACCGGTGGCTGGCGGGCCTGCGCCTCGACGAGCCCGGCCAAGCGCTGACGGTGTCCTGGCCGAGCAGGGACACCACGCCACTGAGAGCCCTGGCCGTCCGCAACTTCGCCCCGATCGTCGCCCAGGCCGTCCGCCCGCTCACCGCCGGCCCGGCGACGGCCCTCGGCGTCCGCCGGGCCACCATGGGGGACCTCGAAACCGTCGCCAGGTTGTACGAGCGGCTGGTGGCATACGACGCGCAGTTCGGCTGGGTGGCCGTACGCCCGTCCACCCCGTCCCGCATCCGCGAGTTCCTGGCCACGGAGGTCCTGCCCACGGAGTGGTGCTGGCTGGCCGAGCCGGACGGGGAGGCCGTGGGCTGCGTCATCGTGCAGCCGCCTGCCCATTCCACGTGGATCGCCCGATCCGTGCACACGGCGCCACTCGCGTACCTGAGTGTGCTCTACGTGGAGCCGTCCGCCCGGGGGCGCGGCGTGGGCGCGCTGCTCACCGGGGTGGCGCACGGCCATGCGGCGGCCCAGGGCGTGCGGACGATGACGCTCCACCATGCCCTGCCGAACCCGCTCTCGACCCCGTTCTGGACTCGCCGCGGCTACCGGCCGCTGTTCACCCAGTGGGTCCGCCACCTCGGCCCGTGATGGCCGTGAGGTCCACCGCCTCAGACCGTGAGGACCGTGAGGCCCACCGCCTCAGACCGTGAGGACCGTGAGGCCCACCGCCTCAGACCGTGAGGACCGTGAGGCCCACCGCCTCAGACCGTGAGGACCGTGAGGCCCACCGCCTCAGACCGTGAGGTCCTACGGCCGGCCCAGGGCCCGGTAGTGCCATCCGGCCGACCGCCACATCTCGGCGTCCAGCGCGTTGCGCCCGTCCACGATGCGCCGCGTCGCGACCACCGCCCCCAGCTCCTCGGGGTCAAGCGCCACGAATTCCTGCCACTCCGTGAGCAGCAACACCACGTGCGCCCCGCGAACCGCCTCGACAGCCGACTCGCCGTAGTTCAGCTCGGGATGAGCCTTACGGGCGTTGCCGAGGGCGATCGGGTCGTACACGGTGACCTGCCCGCCCTGGTGGCCAATGGTCACGGCGACGTCGAGAGCGGGGGAATCGCGAATGTCGTCCGAGTTCGGCTTGAACGCCGCCCCCAGGACGCCCACGGTGCACCCGTGGAAGGAGCCGCCGGCCAGCTCCCTGGCCAGGTCCACCATGCGGGCGCGCCGCCGCATGTTGATGGCGTCCACCTCGCGCAGGAACGTCAGCGCCTGGTCCGCACCCAGCTCACCCGCCCGCGCCATGAACGCCCGGATGTCCTTGGGCAGGCACCCTCCGCCGAACCCGAGCCCGGCGTTCAGGTAGCGGCCGCCGATCCGGTCGTCGTACGAGAGCGCCTGGGACAGCAGCTGGACGTCGGCATGCGCGGCCTCGCACACCTCGGCCATGGCGTTGATGAAAGAGATCTTGGTGGCCAGGAAGGCGTTGGCAGCGGTCTTGACCAGCTCGGAGGTGGCGAAATCCGTCACCACGATCGGAACGTCGCCCAGCGGCTCGTACACCTCACGCAGTACCTTCTCGGCCCGCTCCGTGCGGACGCCGAAGACGATGCGGTCCGGGTGCAGGGTGTCCTGCACCGCGAAGCCCTCGCGCAGGAACTCGGGATTCCAGGCCAGCTCGGCCTCGGCCCCGGCCGGGGCGAGCCGCGCCATCTTGTCCGCGAGCCGCTCCGCGGTGCCCACGGGCACGGTCGACTTGCCGACGACCAGGCACTCCCGGTCGAGCAGGGGGGCGAGGGACTCGACGGCGGCGTCCATGTAGGAGACGTCGGCCGCGTACTCGCCGCGTTTCTGCGGCGTGCCCACGCAGATGAAGTGCACGTCACCGAACTCGGCGACCTCCTCGTAGGAGGTCGTGAAGCGCAGGCGGCCCGATTCGAGCCCGCGGCGGAGCACAGGTTCGAGGCCCGGCTCGTGGATCGGGAGCTCACCGCTGTTCAGCCGGCGGACCTTGTCGGCGTCGACGTCTAGGCCTAGGACGTCGAATCCAAGATCTGCCATGCATGCCGCATGCGTGATGCCCAGGTATCCAGTCCCGATCACCGTGAGGCGATATGGCACGAGTGAGCTCCTTTCCATCGCGCAGGCATGCTACCGGCCTTTCGCTACCAGCTACGTGCCACGGGTGCCCCTTCGCAAACCGTACCGACTGGTAACAAGATGTTCGGACGTCCTAGTATTTGACGCATGAGCTTCCCTCTATACGCGCCCGCCGAAGAGCACGACATGCTGCGGGAGACGGTCCGGGCCCTGGCCGACGAGAAGATCGCCCCGCACGCCGCGGCGGCCGACGAGAACGAGGAGTTCTCCTGGGACGTCTACAAGGCGCTGGTGGCGGCGGATCTGCACGCCGTCCACGTCCCTGAGCAGTACGAGGGCGCCGGGGCGGACGCCTTGGCGACAGTGATCGTCATCGAGGAGGTGGCCCGCGCCTGCGCGTCGTCCTCGCTGATCCCCGCCGTCAACAAACTCGGCACCGTCCCGCTCCTCCTCTCGGCCTCGGAGGAGCTGAAGTCCCGCTACCTGGCGCCGGTGGCGAGGGGGGAGGCCATGTTCTCGTACGCGCTGTCGGAGCCGGAGGCCGGCTCGGACGCCGCCGCGATGAAGACGAAGGCGGTGGCGGACGGCGACTCGTACATCCTCAACGGCACCAAGATGTGGATCACGAACGCCGGCGTCTCCGAGTACTACACGGTGATGGCCGTCACCGACCCCTCGGCCGGCGCTCGCGGCATCTCCGCCTTCGTGGTGGAGAAGTCCGACGAGGGCGTCTCCTTCGGCCCGAAGGAACGGAAGCTCGGCATCAAGGGCTCCCCGACCCGCCAGGTCATCCTGGACAACGTCAGGATCCCCGCCACCCGCATGATCGGCGCCCCGGGCACCGGCTTCAAGACGGCCCTGGCCACGCTCGACCACACCCGCATCACCATCGCCGCCCAAGCCCTCGGCATCGCCCAGGGCGCACTGGACTACGCGATCGGCTACGTCAAGGAACGCAAGCAGTTCGGCCGCCCGATCGCCGACTTCCAGGGCCTGCAGTTCATGGTGGCCGACATGGCCATGAAGCTGGAGGCGGCCAGGCAGCTCACGTACCACGCGGCCGCGAAGTCGGAGCGCGCGATGCACGGGGAGCCCCAGAAGGACCTGACGTTCCTGTCGAGCGCCGCCAAGTGCGCCGCCTCCGACGCCGCCATGGAGATCACCACGGACGCGGTGCAGTTGCTGGGCGGTTACGGCTACACGAAGGACTTCCCGGTGGAGCGCATGATGCGCGACGCCAAGATCACCCAGATCTACGAGGGCACCAACCAGATCCAGCGCATGGTGATGGCCAGGCAGTTGCTCAAGTAGGCGGTTGGCGTGCGGAAACCCGGCGAGGGCGCGTACCACGCCGGGTTTCACGCGTGGTTGGAGTCGCCTGGGAGAGTGGTGTTCTGTCGCCGTTCCGCGATCTTTAGGCAGGCCGATGCCCAGTGAAAGCCGGCGCCGACCTGGCCTTGTCCGGTGCAATCTCACCGCGTCGGCTCCTCGGGCGCCGTACGGCCATACCCGATGACGGTCGCAACTATCCGCTCCGTCACCTCGGCAACGTCTTCGGGAATCGGTTGCGAATCAGGAGGGTCACCGACGTACTGCTCGGCCAGCAGCCCCTGACGGTGCAGCCGCTGCACGACGGCGGCCTTGACCAGCCGGCGCGCGAGATGTCCGGGCACGGTGAACGCCAGGACGTCAAGGTCTTCACGCGCCAGCTCGCCGTAGCGAGCTACCAGCCGACCCACCTCGGGATCGCCGCCATTCAGGTGCAGCCAGGTGCGCACCGCCGGCGGAAGGCCGGTCGCGCCCACGTAGATCACCGGTTCCTGCTGGGCGCCCGCCTTGACCCACACGTACACCCACGAGCCGCCATCAGCCAACGCGCCACCACGCACACGCAGCACCGTCACGTCCGTCGCTCTCCACCACAGCAGTGTGACAAGACGGCGGGCGATCCGGCGTCCTGCCTCAAACTGAAACCTCTAGGGCCGGCATCAGATGTCACTCAGGTGGACGATTTTCTCGAGCTGCTCCGCGCCTTCTGGAACGACCTGCCCCAGATCATGACGGACGAGACGAGACCAGCGAGTGGGTAAACGAGTTCCAAGCGGGCCTCAGCCAGAACGACGTCCAGGGCCCTCGCGGCTGAGAAGGGCTGGGCGGTCGCTCCGGGTCGCCTCGCAGGGCACGGCCGCCCAGCGACCTGCCCCCGCAGCGTAATGCCCGCCTATCAAAATCGCCCGCCATAGGACGATTTTTCTAAGTGCCCTCTTTACCCGGTAAGTTCATCTGTCTGACACCGGCCCTCCATCGTGGCCGGTACGCTGTGATGACAAGGCCAGCCGAGGGAAGGGACCGAGCGGAGACGTGGATCTCGCAAGACGCCTCTACGACCGGTTCGCATCC
Organism: Nonomuraea turkmeniaca; assembly: GCF_005889735.1. Taxonomy (GTDB): domain Bacteria; phylum Actinomycetota; class Actinomycetes; order Streptosporangiales; family Streptosporangiaceae; genus Nonomuraea; species Nonomuraea turkmeniaca. The sequence goes on along the minus strand of NZ_VCKY01000121.1, from coordinate 24,023 downwards.
CTTGTCCACGAGCTGGCGAAGTTCGGCAGCATCGGGGCCATCGCCTTCGTCCTCGACACCGGGGTCTACAACCTCTTCCTGCTGGGACTGGGGTGGGGGCCGCTGACGTCGAAGGTCCTGGCGACCACGATCTCGGCGACGTTCGCCTACGCGGGCAACCGATTCTGGACCTTCCGGCATCGCGAGCAGAGCGGGCTGGGGCGCGAGTATTTCCTGTTCTTCATGCTCAACGGCATCGCGCTGCTGTTCGGGCTGCTGGTGATCGGTTTCACCACGTACACGCTCAACCTGGACGACGGCCTCAGCCTCAACATCGCCAACTTCGTGGGCGTCGGGCTCGGCACGTTGTTCCGTTACTGGTCGTACAAGAAGTGGGTGTTCCTGGAGGCCACCGAGCCGATCCCGGTCGAGCTGCCCGAGACCGGGATCAGGCAGGACCGCTGACCACCCGGTTCCTGCTGTCTTCCTCCGCCGGGCGCAGGAAGATGGCGAACGTCGCGGGACGGCGGCGTACGAGCTCCAGCCGGCCACCGTCGGCGGCGGCCAGCGCGCGGGCGAGCGTCAGGCCGAGGCCGGTGCCCCCGCCGCCGCTGACGTTGCGGTCGAAGATCCTGGGGGCGATCTCGTCGGCGATGCCGGGGCCCTCGTCGGCGACCTCGATCACCACGTAGTTGTCGCCGCTGCTGGTGGTGATGGTGACCGTGCCGCCGCCGTAGCGCAGGGAGTTCTCCAGCAGGGATGCGATCACCTGGCCGAACCCGCCGGTTGTGGCCAGGGCCTTCAGCTCGCGTGTGCCCTCGAGTCGCAGGGTGCGTCCCGCGTCCCTGAACACCGGCTCCCACTCGGTGACCTGCTGGCCGAGCACCTCGTCGATGGCGACCGGCTCGGCCTGGGCATGGCGCTGGCGGCGGGCGGCGGCCAGGAGTTCGTCGATCACGGCGGTCAGCCGCTCGGCCTGGACGATCGCCGCCTCGCCCTCCTCGCGCACCACTTCGGGATGGTCGGAGGCGGCGACGATCTCCTCCAGGCGCATGGTGAGGCCGGTCAGCGGCGTGCGGAGCTGGTGCGAGGCGTCGGTGGCGAACTCGCGCTCCCTGGTGAGCAGGTCGGAGATGCGGGTGGCGCTCCGGTCGAGCACCTGGGCCACCCGGTCGAGCTCGGGAATGCCGTAGCGGTGTTTGCTCGGCCGCGCGTCACCGGAGCCCAGCCGTTCGGCGATCTTCGCGAGGTCCTGCAAGGGCAACGTCAGCCGCCGGGACTGTACGACGGCCAGGCTCACGGCCACTGCCAGTGCGGCCACGGCCAGGGCGACGATGAGGAGCAGGCGGGCACGGACATCCCGCTCGACCTGATCGCGGTCACGACTTATCCGGACGTAGACGCCGGTGTTGGTCTGCGCGTCCTCCGTCATCAGGTGACCAGACGGCGGCGGGGTGCCGACGACGGTCACCCGGAGGGGGGTTCCGCGTTCCCAGATCTGTATGTACCTGCCCGGATACTTTTGCTCCAGTTGCTGGGGATCGAGCGGTGTCTCCTGGACGCGGGCATACTCGACCTCTCCCACGAGGCGTTTCGCCTCCGCCCCGAGCTCCTGAGCCGCCTCGTCGACGATCAGGCGGCTCACCACGACGCCCAGGGGGACCCCCAGCAACAGGACCGCGATGACCGCGACGACCAGGGTGGAGGTGAGCAGTCGACGGCGCATCCGCCTACTCGCGTTCGAACCGGAAGCCGACTCCCCGGACGGTCGTGATGTAGCGGGGCTTGGCGGCGTCGTCGCCGAGCTTGCGGCGCAGCCACGAGATGTGCATGTCGAGGGTCTTGGTGGAACCCCACCAGTTGGTGTCCCACACCTCGCGCATGATCTGCTCGCGGGTGACCACCTTGCCGGCGTCCCGTACGAGCACGCGCAGCAGGTCGAATTCCTTGGTCGTCAGGTGAAGTTCCTTCTCCCCCATCCAGGCGCGCCGCGAGTCGGCGTCGATCCGCACCCCCTGGACCACCGGGGTCTCGGAGGTGCCGCGGCGTAGCAGCGCGCGCACTCGGGCCAGCAGCTCGGCCAGCCGGAACGGTTTGGTGACGTAGTCGTCCGCGCCGGCGTCGAGACCGACGACCGTGTCGACCTCGTCGACGCGAGCGGTGAGTATGAGCACCGGGGTGCCGTGGCCCTCGGCCCGGATCCGGCGGGCCACCTCAAGGCCGTCCATCTCGGGTAGGCCCAGGTCAAGAACGATGAGGTCGATGCCGCCCGACAGTGCCCTTTCCAGAGCCTGAGGGCCATCCGGGCTCACCTCGACCTGATAGCCCTCACGGCGCAGGGCGCGCGCAAGAGGCTCGGAGATCGAGGTGTCGTCCTCGGCTAGAAGTACGCAGGTCATGAAGCGATCGTAGGACCTTAGGCGATCGTTTCCCGGGCACAGCGCGCGGTTTGACTCGTCATTGACCTATCCATTGACCTGGGCAAACACGACTAAAATACGGTTGGTCGTGATTAAATTACCGCGGCTTTCCGTGGGAGATCATTGGTTGATCATGCCCATGGACGGAATTCTCAACCATCCAAGAGAAAGCCAGCGATCTGATCAAGGTATGCGGCATCCGGCAAATAGTACGGACCGGCGTATGTGCGCGCCGGAGCCCATGCCGCCGAGTGGGGCGATTTTGCGGTCTGTGTCGAATGACCTGTTCGCCGCCGGGAACCGCACCCATCCTCGTCCAGGACGTTGCTGAGGGGAAGGGAAGAAGATCATGTCCACGACTACCGACGAGTTCGCCGAGCGCCTGTTCCAGGCATCGCTCGGCACCATCGAGGTGCTCTCCGTGCATCTCGGCGACCGCATGGGCTGGTATCGCGCGCTGGCCGCGCACGGCCCGGCCGACCCGGGGGAGCTGGTCACGCGCGCGGGCGGCCACGAGCGCTACGCCAGGGAGTGGCTGGAGCAGCAGGCCGCGTACGGGATCCTGGAGGTCGCCCCGGACGGCCGCTTCGTGCTGCCGAAAGCCGCGGCCGAGGTGCTGACGAACGAGGCGAGCCTGGCCTACCTGGCGCCGCTGGCGCGGATGCTGGCGGGCGCCGCCGTGCAACTGCCCGCGCTCCTGGAGGCGTACCGGAGCGGCGGCGGGGTCGGCTGGGCGCAGTTCGGCGCCGACGTGCGGGAATCGCAGGCCGACATGAACCGGCCCTGGTTCGAGCACGCGCTGCCCGGTGCCCTGGCCGGTGTGCCGGACCTGGACGCCGTGTTGCGCCGCCCCGGCGCCCGCATCGCCGACGTCGGCTGCGGCGGCGGCTGGTCGTCCATCGCGCTGGCCAGGGCGTACCCGGAGGCGAGGGTGGAGGGCGTCGACATCGACGCGCCGTCCATCGAGCTGGCCGAGCGCAACGCGGCCGCCTCGGGCCTCGGCGAGCGCGTCTCGTTCCGCCGCGGCGACGCCGCGCTCCTCGGCGACGGCCGGTACGACGCCGTCTTCGCCTTCGAGTGCGTGCACGACATGCCGCGGCCGGTGGACACGCTGGCGGCGGCGCGGCGCGCGGTCGTGCCCAGCGGGGCGGTCGTCATCATGGACGAGGCCGTGGGCGAGTCCTTCAGCGCCCCGGCCGACGACGTCGACCGGCTCATGTACGGCTTCAGCCTGCTCATCTGCCTGCCTGACGGGATGAGCGACCAGCCGTCGGCCGGGACCGGCACCGTGATGCGGCCGGACACGCTGCGCCGGTACGCGCGCGAGGCCGGTTTCGGCGACATCGAGGTCCTGCCCATCGAGGACTTCGGGTTCTGGCGTTTCTACCGGCTGCTGCCGTGACCCCCGTCAAGGCCCGCGCCGTACGTCGCGACACGGGCCCGTCAGCGCGCGAAGCCGTCGCGCCAGGACGGGTACTCGGGTGTCCACCCCAGCTGCTTACGGGCGTAACGGTTGTCCGCGCCGCGCGCGAACGCGTTCCGCGGCGCGTCGTCCACCGGCGGCGCGGGCGCCCCCACGGCCCGGCAGAACGCGGGCAGCCACTCATGCGCGGGCGCCGGCTCGTCGTCGCACACGTTCACGGGCCCTGACGGCCATTCCAGGGCCGCTACGGCGGCGGCCGCGGCGTCGTCGACATGCACGAAGGCGGTCACATCGGCGTTCGCCACGAGCGCGCCCGAGCGGGCCTGGTCCGCACGCAACCCGCGAGGCTCGAACCAGGTATCCGGGCCGTAGAACATGCCGTAGCGCAACACCACCCACTCCGGCAGCTCCCGCACCGCCGACTCCAGGGCCGCCACCGCCTCGACCATGGGCCGGCGAGCCTCCGCCGCGTGCACGTCCAGCGGGGTCTCCTCGTCGGCGGGATCGTCCCCGGGCTCGTACACCCACGAGATGCTCTGCGCCACAATGCGCCGCACTCCGGCGGCCAGAGCCGCGTCGACCAGGTTGCGGGTGCCGATCTGGCGGAGCCGGCTGTTCGCGGCGAAGTCACCGCCGCTGAGATCCGTCAGCTGATGCATCACGACGTCGGCGCCGGACTCGCGGACCGTGGCCCGCAACGCGGCGGCGTCGTACACGTCCACGCGCACGGGGGCGGCGCCCAGGTCCCTCAACAACGCGGCCCTCGCCTCGTCACGGGTGGTCGCGGTCACCGTGTGGCCCCGGGCGACCAGCAGCGGAATGATCCGGCGCCCCAGCACGCCGGCGCCCCCTGCCAGGAACACATGCATGGTCATGCCACCCCACGCTAGGACGCCGCCGGTCCAGGGAAATAGTCCACTTGACCCGCATTCCCGTGGACCACTTAGTTACCGTTGTCCCTCATGACAGGCTTAACCCTCTGGTATGACCGGCCCGCCATCGACTGGGAGACCGAGGCGCTGCCGATCGGCAACGGAGCGCTCGGCGCGATGATCTTCGGCGGGACGGCGCTCGAACAGATCCAGTTCAACGAGAAGACCCTGTGGACGGGAGGGCCGGGGTCGCGGCAGGGCTACGACTTCGGCAACTGGACGGCCCCGCGCCCCGGCGCGCTCTCCGAGGTCCGCGAACGGCTGGACCGCGATGGCCGGATGGCGCCGGAGGAGGTCGCGGCCGCGCTGGGCCAGCCGAAGTCGGGCTTCGGGGCGTACCAGACGTTCGGTGACCTGTGGCTGGACCTGCCCGGGGACTCCCCCGCCGCCGGTTACCGCAGGGAGCTGAGCCTGCGCGAGGCCGTGGCCACGGTGACCTACATGGCCGGCGGGGTGCGGCTCACACGCGAGTATTTCGCCAGCCACCCGGGCAACGTGATCGTCGGGCGGATCTCGGCCGACTGGCCGGGCGCGGTGGAGTTCACGTTGCGGGCGTCCTCGCCCCACGACGACAAGCGGATCAGCGTCGCGGACGGGCGGCTGACGATGCGCGGGGCGCTGGCGGACAACGGGATGGTGTTCGAGGCCCAGGTGCAGGTGGTCGTGGAGGGCGGCACCCGTACGGACGGGGACGACCACATCTCGGTCGCCGGGGCCGACAGCGCGGTGTTCATCCTCTCGGCCGGCACCGACTACGCCCCCGTCTATCCGGCCTATCGGGGGGAGGACCCGCACGACGCCGTCACCGCGAGCGTGGACAAGGCGATGGCGCAGGGGTACGACGCACTCAGGCAGGCGCACCAGGACGACTACGCGCGGCTGTTCGACCGGGTGGAGCTGGACCTCGGGCAGGAGACGCCGGAGGTGCCCACGGACCGGCTGCGGGCGGCGTACACCGGCGGCGACTCGGCCGCCGACCGGGCGCTGGAGGCGCTGTACTTCGCCTACGGTCGTTATCTGCTGATCGCCTCGTCGCGGGCCGGGTCGCTGCCGGCGAACCTGCAGGGCGTCTGGAACGACTCCACCAGCCCGGCCTGGGCAGGCGACTACCACGTCAACATCAACCTGCAGATGAACTACTGGCCCGCGGACGCGGTGAACCTGACCGAGACCGCGCGGCCGTACGACGACTACGTGCGGGCCCTAATGGCGCCGGGCCGGCGGACGGCGCGGGAGATGTTCGAGGCGGACGGCTGGGTGGTGCACAACGAGACGAACCCGTTCGGGTTCACCGGCGTGCACGACTGGGCGACCGCGTTCTGGTTCCCCGAGGCCGCGGCCTGGGTGACGCAGCACCTGTACGACCGCTACCGGTTCAGCGGGGACGTCGCCTACCTGCGGGAGTGCGCGTATCCGGTGATGAAGGGGGCGGCCGAGCTCTGGCTGGACACGCTGCACGCCGACCCGCGTGACGGAGCGCTCGTGGTCTCCCCGAGCTACTCGCCGGAGCACGGGGACTTCTCGGCAGGGGCGTCGATGTCCCAGCAGATCGTCTGGGACCTGTTCACGAACGTCGCGGAGGCGGCGCACGTCCTGGACGCGGACGCCGAGTTCCGTGCGCGGGTGCTGGACGCGCTGGAGCGGCTGGATCCCGGGCTGCGGATCGGGTCATGGGGTCAGTTGCAGGAGTGGAAGGCCGACTGGGACGAGCGGGACGACGAGCACCGGCACGTCTCGCATCTGTTCGGGCTGCATCCCGGGCGGCAGGTCGTCGCGGGCAGCCCCGAAGGGGAGGCCGCGAAGGTCACGCTGGCCGCCAGGGGCGACGGCGGCACCGGGTGGAGCAAGGCCTGGAAGATCAACTTCTGGGCGCGGCTGCTTGACGGCGACCACGCGCACCTGATGCTGGGCGAGTTGCTCCAGCACTCGACGCTGGACAACCTGTGGGACACGCACCCGCCGTTCCAGATCGACGGCAACTTCGGGGCCGTCGCGGGGATCGCGGAGATGCTCGTGCAGAGCCACCACGGAGTGATCCACGTGCTGCCCGCGCTGCCGTCGGCCTGGCCCACGGGGTCGGTGCGCGGGCTGCGGGCCCGCGGCGACGTGACGGTCGACGTCTCGTGGCGTGCCGGGGCGGCCGAGAAGGTGACGCTGCACGCGGGGCGTACCGGGGAGATCAGGGTGCGGGCGGCCGTCGAGGGCGAGTTGTGGGACGGAGCGAGCCGTTCCGGGGACATGTGGAGCTGGGAGGCGCAGGCCGGAGAGTCGTACACGATGGGCGGGTGAGCCGAGGGCCCGCCCGCCCGTCGGGCGGTCAGTCGTCGGCGGACGGCGGCTCGGCGTAGCGGGCCAGGTAGAGCTGGATGCCCAGGCTGTTGATGAGGCCGAGCTCCGTCTCCAAGTAGTCGATGTGCTCTTCCTCGTCCCTGAGGATGTCCTCGAAGATGTTCGCCGAGGTGATGTCGCCCTTCTCGCGCATGAGGGCGATGGCCGGGCGCAGCCGGTGCACCACGGAGAGCTCCACCTCCAGGTCGGCCCTCAGCTGCTCCTCGACGGTCTGCCCGATGTGCAGGGTGCCTAGTCTCTGATAGTTGGGCAGGCCCTCCAGGAAGAGGATGCGATCGGTGAGGCGCTCGGCGTGGCGCATCTCGTCGATCGACTCTTCCCGCGTGTGCTCGGCGAGTTTCGTGTATCCCCAGTTCTCCTGCATCTTCGCGTGCAGGAAGTACTGGTTGATCGCGGTGAGCTCGGCGGTCAACTGTTCGTTGAGCAACTCGATGATCTGCTTGTCGCCCTGCATGTGACGGGCCCCTTGCTGCTATCCGGCTATGCGGTCGTCAGTTCTTCCGACCGTTTCAGGATCGCACAGATCTTCCGTACACATCGGGCACAGTCCCCACCAGCCCCGGTGGTGTCGCGAATCTGCTTCGCGCTCTTTGCCCCGGAGGCAATGCAGTCGTGGACCTCGTTTTCGGTCACAGCACGACAAATGCACACGTACATCCAGGGAGAACCTCTCGCAGCAGGTGGAGCACCAAGGTTAGGCACACCTAAGATAGCTCACTTTGGTAAGGCTTGCCTACGTTAGGTGGGCCACACTCGTGTATCTCTGCGCGAGCGGAGGATTCGGGCTGTTCCCGTCAATGCCCTCGGGTGATCCACTCCTCCAGGTGCGGGGCCTCGGCGCCGATCGTGGTGGAGTCGCCGTGACCAGTGTGCACGACCGTTTCGGGTGGCAGGGTCAGCAGCCGCTTCCTGATCGACTCGATGATCGTGTCGAAGGAGGAGTACGAGCGGCCGGTCGCCCCGGGGCCGCCCTTGAACAGGGTGTCGCCGCTGAACAGCGCGCCGAGCTCCCGTCCGTGCACGCAGACCGCGCCGGGCGCGTGGCCGGGGGTGTGCAGGATCTCCAGCGCGCAGCCGCCGACCTCGATGCGCTCGCCGTCGGTCAGCGGCTGGTACGGCACCGCGTCGTCGTACTCCATCTGCCACAACACCTGGTCGGCGGGGTGCAGCCGGATCGGCGCCCCGGTCAGCTCGGCCAGCGGCCGGGCGGCGTTGATGTGGTCGTTGTGCGCGTGCGTGCAGATGATGGCCTTGAGCGTGCGTCCGCCGACCCGCTCGGCGATCGCCTCCGCGTCGTGGGCGGCGTCGATCACGATGACTTCGCGGGCGTCGCCGATCAGCCAGACGTTGTTGTCGACTTCCCAGGTGCCGCCGTCCAGCGAGAACGTGCCTGAGGTGATGACCCGGTCGATCATCTAGAACGTCACCACCGAACGCAGCACCTCGCCACGGTGCATCTTGGCGAACGCCTCCTCGACCTGGCCGACCCCGATCGTCTCCGACACGAACTTGTCGAGCGGCAGCCGGTTCTGCAGGAACAGGTCGATGAGCATCGGGAAGTCGCGGCTCGGCAGGCAGTCGCCGTACCACGAGGACTTCAGCGACCCGCCGCGGCCGAAGACGTCCAGCAGCGGCAGCTCCAGCTTCATCTCCGGCGTCGGCACGCCCACCAGGACGACCGTGCCGGCCAGGTCGCGGGCGTAGAAGGCCTGGTTGTAGGTCTCCGGCCGGCCCACCGCCTCGATGACCACGTCCGCGCCGTTACCGCCGGTCAGATCGCGGATGGCCTCGATCGGGTCGTTCTCCCGGGAGTTGACCGTGTGGGTGGCGCCGAAGCCGCGGGCCCACTCCAGCTTGCGGTCGTCCACGTCCACCGCGATGATCGTGGCGGCGCCCGCCAGCGAGGAGCCCAGGATGGCCGCGTCGCCGACGCCGCCGCAGCCGATCACGGCCACGCTGTCGCCCCGCGTCACCCCGCCGGTGTTGATCGCCGCGCCGATCCCGGCCATCACGCCGCAGCCCAGCAGGCCCGCCACCTGCGCCGGGGCCTCGGCGGAGACCTTGGTGCACTGGCCGGCCGCGACCAGCGTCTTCTCCAGGAACGCGCCGATCCCCAGCGCGGGGGACAGCTCGGTGCCGTCCTTGAGCGTCATCTTCTGCGCCGCGTTGTGCGTGTTGAAGCAGTACCAGGGACGGCCGCGCAGGCAGGCCCGGCACTGGCCGCACACCGCGCGCCAGTTGAGGATGACGAAGTCGCCCGGTTCGACCTCGGTCATGCCGGGGCCGACCGCCTCGACGACGCCCGCAGCCTCGTGACCGAGCAGGAACGGGAAGTCGTCGCTGATCCCGCCCTCCCGATAGTGCAGGTCGGTGTGGCAGACCCCGCAGGCCTGCACGTTCACGACGGCCTCACCCGGCCCCGGGTCCGGCACGACGACCGTCTCGAGGGAAACTTCCTGGCCCTTGCCTCGGGCGATGACGCCCTGCACTTCGTACGGCATGGCAGCCATCTTGGGTCAGGAGGATGATCTCCGCAAGACATAGGGCTGCACCACGCCGAGACCTCTGGCCGGGCGCCGTCTGATCTTGTGCACCTCGTAGCCCTCCAGCTCGCCGGCCAGCTCAGGATCCACCAGGACGGTCCCGGGGCGGGCGATCGCGGTGAGCCGCGCGGCCAGGTTGACGGTGGTGCCGAAGACGTCGCCCATCACGGGCAGCACCGGGCCGTAGGCCATGCCGATGCGCAGCTCCTCCGCGTCGACCAGGTCGAGCGCGATCGCCGCAGCCTGCGCCGGGGTCGGCGCCGTGAACAGCACCTCGTCGCCCAGCGTCTTCACCAGCCTGGCGCCGTGCGTGGCCACCACGTCGGAGGCCCGCGACTCGAACCCCTCCACCAGCTCCGCCAGCTCCCGTTCGTCGAGCTCGCGGGCGCGCCGGGTGAACGACACCAGGTCAGCGAACCCCACCGCCATCGACACTCGGGTCGGCACCAGCTCATCGTGACCGTCGGCGAGCGCCAGCAGCCTGGTGCCGGCCGCCGCGAGCTGGGCCCGCCAGACGTGGATCAGCACGTGCTCGAAGTCCGGCAGCAGCTGCTGCGCGGTGTCGAGCACATCGGTCAGGTCGCCCTCGTCGGGGTCCTGCGGCACCATCGAGCCCGTCATGATCTCGGCCTGCCATTGGGCCAGCCTGGCCGTGGTCTGGCCGAGCGCGCGGGCCATGCGGACGACCGTCTCCTCGTCGAGCAGGCCGCTGGCGAGCATGCTGCGTACCCGGCGCAGGGCGTCGACGTCGGCGTCGGTGAACGCCGTGTCGTCATCGGCGCGCTGGGCGAACCCGAGCGCCCGCCAGATCCGCCCCGCCAGCTCCTGCGACACGTCGGCCAGGGCCGCGACCTGCGCGCGGGTGTAGCGCGGCGGCAGGCCGAGGAGCCGCCGCTCGATCTCCTCGGCGGTCGGCCGCCGCCGCGCACCCGAGCTCAACGGCCGTCGACTTCGCCGTCCGAGGCGTCCTCGACGAGCTTGAACAGTTCGGTGCGGACATCCTGGATCCTCGGGATGTCGCGGAGCACGATCTCGCCCCGTTCGCCCGCGGACTCGACGGTCAGCGTGCCGCAGCCGAGCATGCGCTCGGCGAACGTCTGGTCGGAGCTGACCGTGTTGACCTTGGTGATCGGGATCTCGTCGGTGGACTTGTTGAGCACCCCCGTGCTGATCGTGAAGCGGTGGGTGGTGAGCACGTAACCGGTGTTCTTCCACTGCAGGTAGGGCACGAACGACCAGATCGTCAGCAGGATGAGCGCGATGACGACGACGGCGATCCTGGCGTAGAAGGCGAACTCCCACTCAGGTATGAACCACAACGCCGCGCCCGAGGCCGCGGCGATGAGGATGAGCGCGATGAACGGGCCGATCAGCCGCTTCCAGTGCGGGTGGAAGGATCGGATGCGCCGCTCACCCTGCGTCAGATGGTGGTCGGGAAGGGTCATGGCGGACATCGTGCCACCATCGCCGCCCCGCGGCTACGCGGACGACGCAACCGGCTCAACCCGCGATCCGCACGTGCACCACGTCGCCCGCGCTCAGCGTGTGACGCTCGCCTTCGGCCGCCACCTGGAGGTGGCCGAAGGCGTCGACGTCCGTCGCCTGCCCGATCAGCACCTGCCCGTTGGGCAGCTCGACCCGCACCAGGCGGCCGATGGTGGCGCTCGATGCCAAGTAGGCCGAGCGCAGCCCGGACGCGTCGGGGTCGCCGCCGGCCGCCGTCCACTCCCTGTAGTGGCTCTCGACCTCCCTGAGCACGGCCCTGAGCAGCGGATCCCGGTCCAGGCACGCCGCCTCCTCGATGGCCAGCGACGTGGCCGACTCGACCGGCAGCTCCTCGGGCTTGAGCGACACGTTGAGCCCCATGCCGATGACGATGGCGTCGTCGGCCCGCTCGGCCAGCACCCCGGCCAGCTTGCGTTCGCCGATCAGCAGGTCGTTGGGCCACTTCAGGCGGACGTCCACCTCGGCCAGGCGGCGCACGGCCGAAGCGGCGGCGACGCCGTAGAGGAGCGAGAGCCAGCCCTGCACGGCCACCGGGACCTGCGGCCGCAGCAGGACCGAGACCGTCAGCCCGGAGCGGGGCGGCGCCGTCCAGGTGCGGCCCAGCCGGCCGCGGCCCGCGAGCTGCTCCTCCGCCACCAGCACCGCGCCCTCGGCGGCTCCTTCGCCGGCGGCCTTGGCCAGGTCCGCGTTGGTGGAGCCGGTGCTCTCGACGACGGTGACGCCCGTCCACAGGCTGCCCGGGCGAATCAGGGCGCGGTTGAGCGCCGCCGCGGAGAGGGGCGGCCGGTCCAGGTCGGAGTAGCGCATCTTCTTATCTTGGCAGGGAGGAAAATGGAGACATGGGCACGGAGCGAACCCGACGCCCCGCGAGCGGAGCGAGCAATTGGACGGGGCGCGTCGCGAAGCGTGGTGGAGGCCCGACGTAGGAGGGACTCCGCGGAGCGAATGAGGAGCGGTGAGCGACCAAATGGCACGTCTGGATCCGCGAAACTGGGCCTCTTGGCGGCCGTTCGGGATTGGGCTGGCCAAGCCGAACAACTACTTGGAGCTGTGGAAGGCGTTCAAGTCGGTCAAGGGCAACAGGCGCTACGCGTGGCGGATTCTCCGCCAGGGCACGTGTGACGGGTGCGCGCTGGGCACGCAGGGCATGCGTGACTGGACGATGGATGAGATCCATCTGTGCAACGTTCGCTTGCGGCTGCTGCCGTTGAACACGATGCCCGCCCTCGATGTCGCAATTCTGAGTGATATTTCGGCAATTGCAGGTAAAAAGAGCGCCGAGCTTCGGGAGCTGGGGCGGTTGCCGTACCCGATGCTCCGGCGCGCGGGCGAGCCCGGCTTCACCCGGATCTCCTGGGAGGAAGCGCTGCGGGTGGCCGCGGACGGGCTGCGCGGGGCGCGGTTCGGCACGTACCTGACCAGCCGCGGCATGCCCAACGAGAACTACTACGCGGCGCAGAAGGCGGTGCGCGCGCTCGGCACCAACAACGTCGACAACACCGCCCGCATCTGCCACTCGCCGTCCACGGTCGCGCTCAAGCAGACGCTGGGCGCGGCCGCCACGACCTGCTCGTACGCCGACTGGATCGGCTCGGACCTCATCGTGTTCATCGGCTCGAACCCGTCGAACAACCAGCCGGTCGCGATGAAGTACCTCTACCACGCCAAGAAGGCCGGGACGCGGATCGCGATGGTCAACGCCTACCGCGAGCCCGGCATGGACCGTTACTGGGTGCCGTCGAACGTCGAGTCCGCGGTGTTCGGCACGAAGATCACCGATGAGTTCTTCGGCGTGAACGTGGGCGGGGACATCGGCTTCCTCAACGGCGTGCTCAAGCACCTCATCGAGAACGACTGGGTGGACAAGGTGTTCGTGGACCGGCGGACGAGCGGGTTCGAGGACGTGCGCCGGGCTGTCGCCGGCCAGACGTGGGAGGAGCTGGAGGCGCTGTCCGGCGCGTCGCGCGACGACATGCTGCGCCTGGCCAGGCTGCTGGGCGAGGCCTGGTCGGCGGTGCTGGTGTGGTCCATGGGGATCACCCAGCACGCCTATGGCGAGGACAACGTGCGGGCGATCGTCAACCTGGCGCTCGCCCGCGGGTTCGTCGGGCGGGACAAGTGCGGGCTGATGCCGATCCGCGGCCACAGCGGCGTGCAGGGCGGGGCGGAGATGGGCGCGTACGCGACCGGGCTGCCGGGCGGGTTGCCGATCACGCCAGAGAATGCCACGAAATTTACTGACATGTGGGGATTCGAGGTGCCGGACTCCCCCGGCCTCACCGTCACCGACATGATCGACGCCGCGCACCGCGGGGACCTGGACGCGCTCGTCTCCTCGGGCGGCAACTTCCTGGAGGTGCTCCCCGACCCGGCGTACTGCCGCGAGGCCCTGTCACGGCTGCGGCTACGCGTGCACATCGACATCGTGTTGTCGTCGCAGATGCTGGTGCCGGGCGAGGGCGACGTGTTGCTGCTGCCGGCGCAGACCCGTTATGAGATGGTCGGTGGCGTGACCGAGACCTCCACCGAGCGGCGGATCATCTTCTCGCCGGAGGTAGAGGGGCCGCGGATCGGCGAGGCATGGCCGGAGTGGAAGATCTTCACGGAGCTGGCCGCGCAAACGCGCCCCGAAATTTCGGCAAAAATCCGCTTTACTGGCACGCCGCAGATCCGCGCCGAGATCGAGAAGGCCGTCCCCTTCTATGCGGGTATCGCCGGCCTGTCGAAGTTCGGCGACAACGTCCAGTACGGCGGCCGCCACCTGTTCGCCGACGGCCGCTTCCAGACCCCCGACGGGCTCGGCAGGTTCTCCGTCGTCGAGCCTCCCGCGCTCGAACGCCCCGACGGGTCCTTCATGGTGGCGACCAGGCGCGGCAAACAGTTCAACAGCATGGTCCACGAGCGACGCGACGCCTTCAACGGCGCGGCGCGCGAGGCCGTGCTGATGAGCGCGTACGACGCCGACCGCCTCGGCCTGCCCGACGGCGCCCGGGTCGAGCTCCACTCGGGCGAGCGAACGTACCAGGGCAGGGTCCTGCGGGCCCCGCTCATGCCTGGCAACCTGCAGATCCACTGGCCGGAGGGCAACGTGCTGCTGGACGAGTCCCGACGCTCACCACAGGCCCGCATCCCCGACTACAACGCCCTCGTCACGGTGCGGTCGTTGTGAAGGCGCGACCGGGCCCCACCACCCGCACCAGGATCCGGGAGTTCAACGGGTCCGTCGCCAGGGACCGCCGTGACGACCTGGCCACGGAGGAGCCGCTGGAGATCCGGCTCACCGCGCCGGACGGCAGCCGCAAGACCGTCGCCATCACCATGCGCACGCCGGGCCACGACTTCGAGCTGGCCGCCGGGTTCCTGCACGGCGAGGGGCTCGTGCGGTCCGGTGACGTCGCGGCCATCGCGTACTGCACCGACGAAGACCTCCCGCCGGAGGCGCGCTACAACACGGTCACCGTCCGCCTGCGCGGCCCCATCCCCGACCTGCCCGCGCTGGACCGGCACTTCCTCACCTCCAGCGCGTGCGGCGTCTGCGGCTCGGCCAGCCTCGACACGCTCCGCGACCGCTGCGTGCCGATCCCCGAGGACACGCTGCGGCTCATCCCCGAGATCCTGTACGGGCTGCCGGACGCGCTCCGCCGCGCCCAGGGCGTGTTCGGCAAGACCGGCGGGCTGCACGCGGCAGGGCTGTTCTCGGCCGACGGCACGCTGTTGGCGCTGCGCGAGGACGTGGGGCGGCACAACGCGGTGGACAAGCTGGTCGGCTGGGCCGCGCTGGCCGACAGGCTGCCGCTGGCCGGGCACGTGCTCGTGGTCAGCGGCCGGGCCAGCTACGAGATCATGCAGAAGGCCCTCGCGGCCGGCATCCCGGCGGTGTGCGCGGTGTCGGCGCCGTCGTCGCTGGCCGTGGACCTGGCCAAGGAGTTCGGCATGACGCTGGTGGGCTTCCTGCGCGGCGAGCGCTGCAACGTGTACGCGGACAAGAAGCGCGTCCAGACTATGGAATGAAGCATTCCGTTCTGCTATTCTTGGAACAGAATCAACCGTTCCGAGAGGATGCGCCATGACTCCCTTCCGCATCGAGATCCCCCAGGACGACCTCGACGACCTCCAGACCCGCCTCGCCATGACCCGCTTCACCGACGAGATCGCCGGCGCTGACCAGGGTGTGGCCGTCGAGCGGGTCAAGCGCCTGGTCGGCTACTGGCGCGACGGCTTCGACTGGCGGGCGCAGGAGGCCAGGCTCAACGCGTACCCGCAGTTCACCACGGAGATAGACGGGCAGAACATCCACTTCATCCACGTACGCAGCGACAACCCCGACGCCCTGCCGCTGGTCCTCACCCACGGCTGGCCCGGCTCGATCGCCGAATACCTCAACGCCATCGAGCCGCTGAGGCGCCACTTCCACCTCGTCATCCCGTCGCTGCCCGGCTACGGCTTCTCCGGCCCTACCAAGGAGCTGGGCTGGAACAACCTCCGCATCGCCCGCGCGTGGGCCGAGCTGATGGCCCGGCTGGGCTACGAGCGTTACGGCGCGGTCGGCAACGACGCCGGCTCGATGATCTCGCCCGAGATCGGCCGCGTGGACTCGGAACACGTCGTGGGCGTGCACGTCACGCAGCTGTTCTCGTTCCCCTCGGGCGACCCCGCCGAGTTCGCGGAGCTGAGCGAGGAGGAGCAGGCGGGGCTGGCCGTGCTGGAGTGGTTCTGGAAGGAGAAGGGCGCCTTCAACGTGCTGCAGTCGCAGCAGCCGCAGACGCTGGCCCACGCCATCGCCGACTCCCCCGCCGGCCTGCTCGGATGGCTGGCGCAACTCCTCGACGACGACCTGGACGACGACTTCGTGCTGACCAACGCGGCGATCTACTGGTTCACCGGGACCGCCGGCTCCGCGATCCGCCTGTACTGGGAGAACGCCCGCGCCGAGCAGCCCAAGGAGCCCACGACCGTGCCGACGGCGCTGGCGATGGGCGAGGGCGACTTCAAGTCCATACGCCGCTTCGCCGACCGCGACCACTCCAACATCGTCAGCTGGCGAACGCTCCCGGCCCCGGCGCACGGCCACTACACCGCGCACACCGCGACCGAGGCGCTCACCTCCGACGTCATCGCCTTCTTCAACGGCCTCCGCCAGCGAGGGAGTGCCGGCCTCACGCAGTGAGGCCATGGACACAGCTCAGCCGGTGTTCTGCAGACCCGCCGCCACCCCGTTGACCGACAGGAGGAGGAGCGTGGAGAGCCGATCGCGTTCCTCCTCTGACGGGTTGCCGGTGCGCAGGGCGCGCAGAGCACGCAGCTGGAGGTGCGACAGGGCGTCCACGTACGGGTCACGGAGCTGGACGGCGCGCGAGAGCACCTTGCGGTTCTCCAGCAGCCGCGTGTGCCCGGTCACGCGCAGCACCAGGTCGCGGGTCCGGTCGTACTCCTCCAGCACCTGACGGGAGAAGTCCTCCCGGCCCCCCAGGGCCAGGTAACGCTTGGCGATCGAGCGGTCGGTCTTGGCCAGCGACATCTCCGCGTTGTCCAGCATCGCGTTGAACAGCGGCCACTCCGCGTACGCGGCCCGCAGCTCGTCCAGCGAGCCCACCGACGCCAGGCCGGCGCCCAGGCCGTACCAGCCGGGCAGGTTGACCCGGGTCTGCGCCCAGGCGAACACCCACGGGATCGCCCGCAGATCGTCGAGCGAGCGCGGCGCGCCCAGGCCGCGGCGGGCCGGGCGGGAGCCCAGGCGGAGCGTGCCGATCTCCTCCAGCGGGCTGACCAGGCCGAACCACTCGGGGAAGCCCGGCGCCTCGGTCAGTGCCCGGTACGCCTGCTCCGACGCGACCGCCACCTGCTCGGCCAGCCCGCGGAAGCGCTCGGCGGCGGCCGCGGTGCGGGCGCCGACCGTGGGCGAGGAGGCCAGCAGGACGGCGTTCGTGACCTGCTCCAGGTGGCGGCGGGCGATCGCGACGTGGCCGTAGCGGGCGAAGATGACCTCACCCTGCTCGGTGACCTTGAAGCGGCCCGCGACCGAGCCTGGGGCCTGGGCCAGCACCGCGCGGTTGGCGGGGCCGCCGCCGCGGCCGAGCGCGCCGCCACGGCCGTGGAACATGCGCAGCTTCACGTCGTGCTCGGCGGCCCAGGCGGTCAGCTCCTCCTGCGCCTCGTACAGCCGCAGCGTGGCGGCGGCGGGGCCGAGCTCCTTGGCCGAGTCGGAGTAGCCGAGCATGATCTCCATGCGCCGGCCGGTGGCCGCCAGGCGCTCCTGGATCTGCGGGATCTCCAGCATGCCCGACAACACACGCGGCGAGTTGGCCAGGTCCTCGCCGGACTCGAACAGCGGCACCACGTCCAGCACGGGCGCGCGCTCGCCGAGCGCGCTCCGGGCCAGCTCGTAGACGGCCGCGACGTCGTCGGCGGAGCGGGTGAAGGAGACCACGTAGCGGGAGCAGGCGGTCACGCCGAACCGCTCCTGGATCCAGCCGATCACGCGGATCGTGGCCAGGACCTCCTCGGTGCGCTCCGACAGCTCGCCGCCGGCCCGCACCTCCTCCAGCGCCGCCGCGTGCACCTGGGAGTGCTGGCGTACCTCCAGCTCGGCCAGGTGGAAGCCGAACGTCTCCACCTGCCAGATGAGGTGCTGCAACTCCCCGTACGCCTGCCGCGGCGCGGATGCGGCCAGCGACTCCTGCGCGAGCCGCAGGTCGGCCAGCAACTCGGCCGGCGAGCGGTAGGCCAGGTCGAGGTCGCGGCGCTGGGTGGCGGCGATGCGCGCGGCCACGAACAACAACCACTGCCGGTGCGGCTCCCGCGGCGACCGGGTGGCCAGCTCGGAGACGACCTCCGGGTGGGCGGCCACGGTCGCGGCCAGCGCCGTCTTCAGCTCGGCCGAGGCGGGGGCGAGCGTGGCGGCGGCGGTGAGCGTGCGGGCGATGCGCGAGCAGGCGGTCTCCAGCGCGGCCAGCACGTGCTCGGACTGGATCTGGATGGTCTCGCGGGTGACCCTGGCCGTGACGTTGGGGTTGCCGTCGCGGTCGCCGCCGATCCAGCTGCCGTACCTGATGAACGGCCTGGCCTGCGGCGGGCGGGTGCCGGTGCCCGGGTCGAGCGCCGCGTCCAGCGCGCGGTAGACCTGCGGCACCGTGCGGAACAACGTCTCGTCGAAGGCGGCCATGGCGGTCCGCACCTCGTCGAGCGGGTCGAGCTTGGTCGAGCGCAGCTGGGCCGTGCGCCACAGCAGGTCGATCTCCTCCAGCAGGCGCCGCTTGTTGTCAGCCCGCTCGGAGGCCCCGCGCCCTGGGGCGTTGTACTCGGTGAGCTGGCCGCTGATGCGCTGGATGGCGGTGACGACCGCGCGCCTGCGTGCCTCGGTCGGGTGCGCGGTCAGCACCGGGTGCAGCTCCAGGCCCTCCAGCAGCTGGGCGAGACGCTCGTGGCCCAGCTCGTGTACGGCCTGCGCCATCGACTCCCGCTGAACCCTGCCCTCGGCGTCCCGCTCACGCAACGTGCGGATCCGATAGTGCTCCTCGGCCAGGTTGGCCAGGTGGAAGTAGCACGTGAACGCGCGGGCGACCTGGACCGCCCGTTCGATGTCCCACGCCGCGACCATCTCAGTGATGACGTCGGCCGAGATCTCACCTCTGCGTGCCGCGATGACGGCCTTGCGCAGCCGTTCGACGTCCGCCAGCAGGTCCTCGCCGCCCTGCTCGGCGAGCACCTGGCCGAGCAGCTTGCCGAGCATCCGCACATCGTGACGCAGCTCGTCCGGCATCTCCGTCACGGCGGCGCTGCGATGTTCGAGCCCCTGGTCAATCATGTCTCGAAGCGTATCTAGTCGCCCGAAGTGCCCGTAGACCGGTCTCACCAATTGGACTAGACCATTCCTCAGGAGGCCTTCGACACGGCCCCTACCAGCTCGGGCATGCGGGCGAAGCCGATCCTGGCGGCCAGCCGCCTGCCGAGCACTTCGGCCAGCAGCCCGTAGAACGGCGCGACCACGCAGACCCACACGAATCCCAACACGATGGGCACCACGAACGGCAGCGCAAGCAACGTGATCCCGAGCATCGCGCCGATGGAGGAGGCGAACGCCTGCCCGCCCTGCCCAGGAGCGGCGCCGCTGAAGGCGTTCATCCGCTCGGGCACGGAGTAAGGCAGCACGACGCTGGTCACGGCGCCGACGCCGAGGCCGATCCCGAGCGCGCCCCAGGCGGCCAGCATCGCCGGCAGGATCGCCCCGGGATGGCCGGCGAACAGGCCGGCGCCGACCGCGATCACGGCCAGCAGCGGCACCGCGACCAGCGCGTTGGCCAGGTGGCGCCCGGCGAGATCGCCGGCCAGGCTGCGCTCGGAGCCGAACGTCACGGCGTTCATCCACAAGGAACGGCCGTCGATGCCGAACGTGTTGCCGGACTGCAACGCGATCATCAGGGCGCCCACGGTGGCGATCACGATCGGCTGGCCCTGCCCCGGCGGGCCCTCCGCCGAGCCGCTCAGCGAGAACGACAACACGAGCGTGACCACGACGGCGCTGAACCAGCCCACGCGGAACCTCGGCTCGCGCCTGATGTACTTCAGCTCCTTGGTGACGATCGCGGCCAGCGGCCCGTCGGGCAGGATCCGGTCCACCAAGCCCGTCTCCCTGCGTACGGAGGCCGCCTGGGTGGAGACGTCCGGCGTGATCAGGGCACGGCTCAGCGCCTTGATCCACAACCAGCCGAGCGCCACCACGAGCAGCGCCAGGAACGAGAGCTCGGCCAGCCCGATCAGGCCGCCGTCGGCGATCGCGTGCGCGGCCATGCCGGGCGGCGTCCACCTGAGCAGGGCGGCCATCTGGTGCAACATCGCCTCGGGATCACCGAGGTTGCGGTTCATCACCAGGTTCGGCAGTTGCGCGAGCACCACCACGAGCAGGGCGGCCACGGCCAGCACGTCACGGCCGCGCCGGGTACGCAGCGCGCTGGACAGCGACGTGGTGATCAACCGCGACGTCACCACGCAGAGCGCGAACTGCAGCAGCACGGCCGGCACACCGAGCAGCACGCCTCCCGCGTTCGCGGGCAGCGCGATCAGCGCGCCGAACGTGACGATCAGCATCGCGGCCGGCCAGACGCCGGTCACGGACGCGGTGAACATGCCGACCGCCAGCGTGCGCGTACGCAGCGGGAACAACGACAGCTTGGCCGGGTCGAGCGTGTCGTCCAGGCCGAACGCCAGCAGCGGCACGATCATCCAGGCGAACAGGAAGAACGCGAACGCCACGATCACGAGCGAGCTCGCGATGTCGGGGGGCGCCAGCCGGAGCAGGCTCATCAGGAAGAAGCCGAGCGCGGCCAGGCCGGTGGCCATGACGAGGGTGAAGATGAAGCCGAGCTTGCGCTGGAGGTCGCCGCGCAGGTTGCCGGCCATCAGCCGGAGCTTCAGCCGCGCGAAGAGCACCACTGTGTTCACGTGGCTCAGAGGGCTCACGGGGTCTCCTTGGCCTTGGCGCCCAGCCAGGTCAGCCCCGCCTCGCGTCCTTGGGCGGAGCCGCCGACCAGGTCCAGGAACGCCTGGTTGAGGCTGCGGCCGCCGCGGACGTCCTCCAGCGGCCCCTGCGCCACGATGTGGCCGGCGCTCATCACCGACACCCAGTCGCACAGCCGCTCGACCAGGTCCATCACGTGGCTGGAGAAGATGACGGTCGAGCCGGACGCGGTGAAGCGCTGGAGCACCTCGGTGAGCGTGTTGGCGCTGACCGGATCGACGCCCTCGAACGGCTCGTCCAGGAACAACACCGACGGGTTGTGCAATAACGCGGCCGCCAGGCCGATCTTCTTACGCATGCCGGTGGAGTAGTCGACGACGAGCTTGTCGGCGGCGCCGGCCAGGTCCATCACGGCCAGCAGCTCACTCGCCCGCTGCTCCACCTCGCTCTTGGGGATGCCGCGCAGCCGCCCGGCGTAGAGCAGCAGCTCGCGCCCCGACAGCCGCTCGAACAGCCGCAGCCCTTCGGGCAGCACTCCGATGCGGGCCTTGACCTCGACGGGATCGCGCCACACGTGGAACCCGTCCACCTCGGCCGACCCTCCGTCCGGCCGGAGCAGCCCGGTGATCATGCTGAGCGTTGTCGTCTTGCCGGCGCCGTTGGGCCCTACCAGGCCCGCGAAGCTGCCGGCGGGCACGACGAGATCGACTCCCGCGACCGCGACCTGCTGTCCGTACCGCTTGAACAAGCCATGGGTCCGAACGGCATCCGTCATGGAACCAATCTATGAGGAAGGACTAGCCTTGCGCGCATGGCGGAGTGAACCCGACGCCCCGCGAGCGGAGCGAGCAATTGGACGGGGTGCGTCGCGAAGCGGAGTGGAGCGCCGACGGAGGAGGCACTCCGCGGAGCGAATGAGGAGTGGTGAACGACCAATGAGCACAGCAGCTGCGGACTCCACGCCGGATCAGCCGGACATCCATACGACTGCTGGGAAGATCGCTGACCTCGAGCGGCGCCTCGACGAGGCCGTGCACGCCGGGTCCGCGGCGGCGGTGGAGAAGCAGCACGCCAAGGGCAAGATGACGGCCAGGGAGCGGGTGCTCACGCTGCTGGACGAGGGCTCGTTCGTGGAGTTCGACGAGTTCGCCAGGCACCGGTCCACGATGTTCGGGCTGGAGAGGCGGCGGCCGTACGGCGATGGGGTGATCACCGGGCACGGCACCGTCGACGGGCGCCAGGTGTGCGTGTTCTCGCAGGACGTGACCGTGTTCGGCGGCTCGCTCGGCGAGGTGTACGGCGAGAAGATCGTCAAGGTGCTGGACCTGGCACTCAAGACCGGCTGCCCGATCATCGGGATCAACGAGGGCGGCGGCGCGCGCATCCAGGAGGGTGTGGTCGCGCTCGGCCTCTACGCGGAGATCTTCAAGCGCAACGTGCACGCGTCCGGCGTCATCCCGCAGATCTCGCTCATCATGGGCGCCGCGGCGGGCGGGCACGTCTACTCCCCCGCGCTGACCGACTTCGTCGTGATGGTGGATCAGACGTCTCAGATGTTCATCACCGGTCCGGACGTGATCAAGACGGTGACGGGCGAGGAGGTCACGTTCGAGGAGCTCGGCGGGGCCCACACGCACAACACGAAGTCGGGCGTGGCCCACTACCAGGCCACGGACGAGGAGGACGCGCTCGACTACGTCAAGGCGCTGCTGTCGTACCTGCCGTCGAACAACCTCGACGAGGCGCCGGCCTTCGAGGCCGCCACGGACCTGGACGCGGATCCCGAGCTGGACGAGGTGATCCCGGACTCGGCGAACCAGCCGTACGACATGCGTCAGGTGATCGAGCGGGTGCTCGACGACGGAGAGTTCCTGGAAGTGCACGCATTGTTCGCCCCGAACATCGTCGTCGGGTACGGCCGGTTGGACGGCCAGCCGGTCGGGGTGGTCGCGAACCAGCCCATGCATTTCGCCGGATGTCTGGATATCAACGCATCCGAGAAGGCCGCGAGATTTATTCGAACATGTGATGCTTTTAATATTCCTATCCTGACTTTCGTTGATGTACCGGGTTTCCTGCCCGGCACCGATCAGGAATGGAACGGAATCATCCGGCGCGGCGCCAAGCTCCTCTACGCCTACGCCGAGGCCACCGTGCCGCTGATCACGGTGATCACCAGGAAGGCGTACGGCGGCGCGTACGACGTCATGGGCTCCAAGCACCTCGGCGCGGACGTCAACCTGGCCTGGCCCACCGCGCAGATCGCGGTCATGGGGGCACAGGGTGCGGTCAACATTCTTTACCGGCGCGAGCTGGCCGCGGCCGCGAACCCGGACGCCGAGCGGGCCAGGCTCGTCACCGAGTACGAGGACACACTGGCCAACCCCTACATCGCGGCCGAGCGCGGCTACGTGGACTCGGTGATCCGGCCGTCCGAAACCCGCGCCCAGGTCGTCAGGGCGCTACGCGCGCTGCGGAACAAGCGGGCGACGCTCCCGCCGAAGAAGCATGGGAACATCCCGCTATGACGCCCTATCTGCGTATTGTCCGGGGCGACGCCACGCCCGAGGAGATCGCCGCGTTGGTGACCGCACTCGCCACACGACAGAGCTCGCACACAGAGCCGGAGACGCCTCCCGAACCCCGTCGGCAAACATGGCGAAACCCAGCCAGAGGTATGCGTAAGCCTGTCCTTCCCGGGAAGTCGGCATGGCGGATGAGCGCCCTACCCTAGATAGATCCTGAGAAACGGGTGTCAAGCTCGCCGGGAGTTGGGACTATCTAGAGAAAGTAGGCGTATATAGTCGGCCGATCAACTAACACCGCGGCCTGGAGGACGACATGGCCATCCCAGACCTCATGCCGCATCCTGTGGCAGCCAAGTACGCCGTCCTAGTGGATGTCGGTTATCTGTATGCGGCGGCAGGCGAAGTGCTGCTCGGCGCCAAGGAGCGCAAGGAATATCGGGTGGCCGCCGATGAGCTCATCCAGAGCCTACAGAAACATGCAGAGGCACGTATTTCTGGCGAACTTCTGCGGATCTATTGGTATGACGCAGCTCGTGACCGCGTGCCGACCGTCGACCAGCGGGTCATCGCCCAGCTCCCTTGGGTGAAGGTGCGGCTTGGCAACCTGAACGCCCGGGGCCAGCAGAAAGGCGTGGACGCGCAGATCAGGAGCGATCTGGAGGCCCTGGCGAGACATCATGCGGTCACCGACACCATCCTGCTGGCAGGCGATGAGGACATGGTTCCGGCGGTAGAGGCGGCGCAGGCGTACGGCGTGCGCATCCACCTGTGGGGCGTCGAGCCGCCGTACGGCACCAACCAGGCCGAGCGCCTGGTGTGGGAGTCCGACACCGTGGAAGTGATCTCTGCTGATTTCCTGAGGCCCTTTTTCAGCCGTGCTCCCCAGCCC